>JADJPO010000004.1:300000-538189 GCA_016713225.1 Kineosporiaceae bacterium | reverse complement strand
TGACCACGAAGCCGCTGGCGTCGTCGTCCCCGACCCGCACCGGGGCGATCTGGGCGCGCAGTAGGCGGCCCCGGTGCATCGTGGCCACCGGGTGGGAACTCGCTGCACCGCTGGTCTCGAGCCGTTCCAGGGCATACGTGACCATCGAGGAATCGAGGATGGTGAACACCGAGCGGCCCAACCCGACCTGGGTGTTCCAGCCTCCCTCGCCCGTCTCGAGCAGCTGCCGCGCGGCGGCGTTGTAGAGCAGGATCCGCCCGTCGATGGTGCACACCAGCACCGCCACGGTGAGCTCCGACATCAGGACGGCGAGCCGGGTGCGCTCGCGTTCCAGGTCTCGGTTGGCCTCGGCGATGCGGGCGGTGACGTCGCTCTGTTCGCGCTGATAGCGATCGGCGAGCTGGTTGACGGCCTCGGTGAGGGCCCGTAACGGTGCGGGCCCGGTGGGCGCCGGACGCAGCGACGGGTTCACCGTGGCGATCAGGACGGTGTCGGCCGCCAACCGGGTGATCGCGCGCGCCAGGCGTCCCCAGGCGAGATAGGCCAGGCCCGCCACGATCGCGGCGGCGGCCAGCGCAACGGCGAGAGTCATCAGCCGTCCCCGAGCAGCTCGTGCACCTTCTCCACCAGCTCACGGGTCGAGAACGGCTTGGTCAGGTAGGCGTTCGCCCCCAGGGCGAGCCCCTTGGCGACCTCGGCCTCGCGGCCGCGAGCGGTCAACATGATGATCTTCATGTGGTCGCCGTGGCCGGTGCGCAACTGCTCACAGACCTGGAACCCGTCGAGCTCGGGCAGCGTGATGTCGAGCAGCACCAGGTCGGGCTTGACACGGTCGGCCTCGGTCAGGGCTGCCCGCCCGTCACCCGCTGTCGTCGTCGTATAGCCCTGCTGCTTCATCAGGAAGTCCAGCGAGATCACGATGTTGGGCTCGTCGTCGACGATCAGAACCTGCGTCATCGTGCCTCCACTGCGCGACCGGTGGGTACCGGCTTCATAGGTACCGTGAACGTGAACGTTGCGCCATGCCTGGGCGTGCTGCGAACCCATAACTGTCCGCCGAAGTGCAGCACGATCTCGCGACTGATGGGTAGCCCCAAGCCGGTTCCCTGCGGCGCCGCGCCGGACCCCTTGACCTGTTGGAACCGCTCGAAGATGCGCTCTTGATCGGCCTCGGGAATTCCCTCGCCATCATCGGTCACATCCACCCGTAGCGTGTCGTGTTCGACGCTCAGCCGCATGGATACCGCGCCGTCCGTGGCACAGAACTTCGAGGCGTTCGAGAGCAGGTTGATCACGACTTGCATGATCCGGTCCCGGTCCACCGGCACGCACGGCACGTAGGGCGGAACCGATACCGCCAGGTGAGCCCCGCGCTTGGTGAACAACTGCTCGCAGGACATGGCCGCATCCTCGACCACTCCGATGAGGTCCACATCGGTGATCTGCCAGTCGACCGCCCCGGAGGCCAGCTTGGAGATATCGAGGATCTGGTTGATCAACCGGGTGAGTCGCTCGGTCTCGTCCACCACGATGCGCAGGTACTTGCCGCGCTCCTCGCTGGGCAGGTCGAGGTTGTCCAGCAGGATCTCCGACAACGCCCGGATCGAGGTCAACGGCGTGCGCAGCTCGTGCGAGACCGACGAGACGAACTCGTCCTTCAGCACGTCGAGTTCACGCAGCCGCTCATTGGCCTCGCGCAGGTCTTCGGTGGCCCGTTGCAGCTCCTCGGACTTCTTCTCCAGCTCGCGGCTGTAGGCCAGCACCTGCGAGGCCTCGTCGAGGATGTCCATCACGTCGTCGACCCACAGCGGGGAGTCGTTGTTGACCACCGAGGCGACCATGACCCGTGCCGACGTGGTGCCGACGGCACCCGACAGCAGGATCTCGACGTGGCGCACCAGCTCGCCGTCCGCCACCCGGCTGCCGGCCAGTGGTGATCTCGCCTCACGCTCCTTCAGGTACTCGTCGAGCACCTCCTTGGCGGCGTCGGTGCCGAGGAAGCGCTGCAGCAGCGCCTGCAGCTCGAGGACCGACACCCGGGCCTCGTCGGCGTCGTTGAGGTCGCTCAGGGTGGTGATGGACTCGTGGCCGTTGCCGACTGCCGCCACCGTCACGGTGGTCTTGGGCGCCTTGCCCTTGCGGTCGCCGGGTCGATGTCCCAGCGAGACCGCCACGTAGAGCCCGATGTTGAGCAACATGCTCCAGAACATGCCGTGGCTCAGCTCGTCCATGCCCTGCAGCCAGAGCAGGTGGCCGGGCCGCAGGGCCTCGATACCCCAGGGACCCTCGTCCAGCAGGCTGGTCGGCAACCAGCCGGAACGGGCGAAGGTCGGCAGCAGCAGGCAGTAGATCCAGACCGCGAACCCGGCCAGCAACCCGCTCAGCGCCCCGTTGCGGGTGCCGCCCCGCCACATCAGACCACCCAGGACGGCGGGGGCGAACTGGGCGACGGCAGCGAAGGAGACCAGGCCGATCGAGACCAGGGCCGGGCCCTCACCGGCGATGCGGAAGTAGGCGTAGCCGAGCAGCAGCAGACCGACGATGGTGCTCCGCCGGATCCACAGCACCAGGCGGCCCAGGTCTCCGGAGTAGCCGAAGCTCGCCAACGGCAGCCCGGCCGTCTGCGCCGGCTGGAGGCCGCGAGGGTGGGGCCGGCGTCGCTCGAACCACAACAGGGCCGGGACGACGACCGAGTTCGAGACCATCGTCGCCAACGCGATGGTCTCGACGATCACCATGCCTGTGGCGGCCGACAGGCCGCCGACGAACACCATCAGTGCCACGCCCGGATGGTCCGCGTTCAGGGGCAGGGCCAGCACGAAGGTGTCGGGGTTCACCGCGCCGACGCCCTGCCCGTCGAAGGTGAGCATGCCGGCGATGGCGATGGGCAACACGAAGAGATTGATCGCCAACAGGTAGAGCGGGAACAACCAGACCGCGGTGTCGAGGTGCTTCTCGTTGACGTTCTCGACCACGGCCACCTGGAATTGGCGCGGCAGGAAGAGGATCGCGAACATCGACAGCACGGTCAGCCAGAACCAGCTGCCGTAACCGACCTGGTCGAGGGTGAACAGCTTGGCGGTCTCGGGGTTGGCGGCTGCCCGAGCGAACAGGTCACCGGGTCCGTCGAACAGGCTGAAGGTGACGAACAGGCCGATCCCCAGGAACGCGATCAGCTTGACGATCGACTCCAGGGCGATGGCGGCGACCATGCCCTCGTGGCGTTCGCTGGCGTCCAGATGCCGGGTGCCGAACAGGATGGTGAAGGCGGCCAGGAACAACGCGACGTACAGCGCGGTGTCCTGCAACACCGGGGTGGTCTCGGTCGCGACCCGGCTCAGGGTGCCGGTGTTCAACACGGTGAAGGTGTCCGAGACCGCCTTCAGCTGCAGCGCGATGTAGGGCACGATGCCGACCATCGCGATCACGGTCACCAGGGCGCCGAGCACGGCGCTGTTGCCGTAGCGATGCGCCACCAGGTCGGCCAGTGAGGTGATCCGGTGCCGCTTGCTGGTGCGGATCATCGCGCGCAGCACGAACCACCAGAACGCCGCCATGATCGTCGGCCCGAGGTAGATCGGCAGGAAGCCGGCGCCGGTGCCCGCGGCGCGTCCGACACTGCCGTAGAAGGTCCAGGACGTCGCGTAGACGGCGAGTGAGAGGGCGTAGACGCCGCCGCTCGAGATCACGCTGCGCCCGCCATCGGCGCGCCGGTCACCCCAGTAGGCGATGGCGAACAGCGTGCCCAGGTAGACGGCGGACACCGCGATCATCAGCCAGCCGGCCATGATCACTCCGTCCGGCGGACGATGGCCCGCAACACCAGGATCAGCACGCTCCAGACCCCGAACAGGTACAACCACAGCACCGGGACGCCGAACACTCGGTGCTCATGATCGGCTACCGAGAGCAGGGGGTAGTTCAGCAGCAGGAACGCCAGGACCCCCACGGCGGTCAGCCGCGCGGTCCGCGCGCGATGGTTCACTCCGGCACCTCCTCTAGGGGCTGCTCAGCCGAGCCGCGGTCGCCTTCTGGATCGTGGACAGCCTGCGCAGGCAGTCGCGCAACCGGCTCTGTTCGAGACCCGTGAGTTCGTCATAGCAGATCCGGTTGTCGGGTTCGTCACCCGCCTCGATGCGATGCAGCTGTGCGCGCAGACGAAGCTGTAGGAGGTACTCGTAGACGTCGGCGAGCTCGCGCGCGGTGGACTCGCCCACGACGTGGTGTGCGGCGGCGTCGTTCAGCCGGTCGATGGTGGCCCGGGCCGGTGAAGCGCACTCCATGGCATAGATCCGGGCCAGGATCACCAGGGCGTACAGCCCGTACCGCTTCAGGTCGAGATAGCCGCCATCGGTGCGTACCCGGCCGAAGGAGCGCAACGGTGGGGGAAAGCTGCCGGCCGTACTGGACAGCGCGACCATGAAGCGCGGCGTGCCGTTGGCGCTCAGCAGGACGTCGTCCATCGAGGTCACATCCAGGGTGCCGTGCGCGACCCGGAAGTCGAGGAACACAGCCGCCTCGACCAGGGCATCCGGGGCCGGCGCACGGATCAGGTTGCGCAGTTCACGCACCCAGCTGGTCAGCGGCAGGCACCAGTTCGTCGCCATGAACCCACCCGGGCAGGGCGGGAAGCCGGCTCGGGTGAGCCCGTCGTTGACGCGGGCGGCCAGCGCGCCGAAGTAGACCCGGGCCTGGTCCTCCTCCTCATCCGAGGCGCAGTCCGCGTAGACCAGGGCGTTGTCCTGATCGGTGAGCAGGTTCTGTTCCAGACGCCCGGCCGAGCCCAGCGAGAGCCAGGCGAATTCGCACGGCGCCGGCCCGAGGTCGGCCTGGGCCAGCTCGATCAGCCGGATCGTCAGAGCGTCGTTCAGGCCGGCCACGATGCGTGAGATCCGGATCGCCGCCAGGCCGTCGTCCATCATCGAGCGGGCCGCCGCGGCAACCTCGGCGGGGTAGTCACGCACGGCGTCCAAGCTGCTCAGGGAGTGGATCCGGGCGAGCAGCAGCATCGGTGGATGGGCCTGGTGGCGCAGGATGTCACTGGAGGAGACCAGGCCGATCACCTCGCCGTCCCGGGTGACGGGCACGTGCCGGAAGCCTTCGTCGAGCATCATCAGCAGGGCGACGGACACCGGGGCGGTCGACGGTGCGCTGCGCACGTTCCAGGTGACCGCCGAGGCGACCGGACTGCCCGCGTCGAGATCGTCGGGGGTGGAGGACTCCGCGAGCACCCGGTCGCGTAGGTCGGTGCTGGTCACGATGCCCAGCTGCCGTGGTTCGGCGCCACGGATCAGGGCCGAACTGACTCGGGAGCGCCGCATGGCCGCGGCAGCCTGGGCGATGGTGAGATCGGCGGGCAGGAAGAAGGGCTCGCGCAGCGGCAGATCGCTCAGGGGTGTGGCCAGGTCGATGACGTGGCGGATGCGTGGCGGGTCGTCGGGTTCGGTCAGCGCAACGGCCTGGTCCACGCCATATCACCGTCCCTGGCCGCGTGCATGTTCACGAGCGGGTCAGTAGCGAGTGGACAGTGCCGTGATCGGTGGCGTCAAGGGGTGTGACATCTCGATCCGTCGTCGATCACAGGCCCAACGCCGCCTGGAGATCCGAACGGGTCTGGGCCAAACGGCGACCTGCCAGCGAGCGGGCGCCCGGTACGCCGATGATCCCGTAGCTGACCGGGACGACGGCCTCGAGGTAGCACTTCAGCTTGGGCTCGGTGCCGCTGGGCCGCACGACGACCCGGATGCCGCCGTCCGTGCGATAGCGCAGGCCATCGGTGGGGGGCAGGCCGGTGGTGGGCTGGGCGAGATCCTCGACGCTGACGACCCGTTGCTCGGCCAGGGTGATCGGTGGATTCTCGCGCAGTCGGGCCATGGCAGCGTCGATCAGGGCGAGGTCGTCGACCCGCACCGCGAGCTGATCGGTGGCGTGGACGCCGTACCGCACTGCGAGCGCGTCCAATTCGTCGATCAGGGTGCGCCCGGCAGCCTTCAGGGTGGCCGCCAGCTCGGCGATCAGCAGTGCGGTCGTGATGCCGTCCTTGTCGCGCACCAGGTAGGGGGCGACGCAGTAGCCGAGGGCTTCCTCGTACCCGAAGACGAGCCCGGGGACGCGCGCGATCCACTTGAACCCGGTGAGGGTCTCGGCATGGGCGATGCCGGCGCGGGCAGCGATCTTGGACAGCAACTCGCTGGAGACGATCGAGCAGGCCATCACCACCGGGAGGCCGTCGGCGGTCTCGGGCAGGCCACGGGCGATCAGGTGTGACCCGAGCAGAGCACCGAGCTCGTCCCCGCGCAGCATCCGCCACGCGGGCTGCTTCGGGCCGGACTGGGCCGGGTTGCCGGCGGGATCGAGCACCGCGACGGCGCACCGGTCGGCGTCCGGGTCGTTGGCGATCACGAGGTCGGCGCCGCGCGCGACGGCTGCGGCCAGCGCCAGGTCGATCGCGCCGGGTTCCTCGGGGTTGGGAAAGCTGACCGTGGGGAAGTCGGGGTCGGGTTCGGCCTGCTGCGGCACGACGTAGGGGGCGGTGAACCCCGCTGCAGTCAGGGCGCGGACCGCGGTGTCGCCGCCGACCCCGTGCAGCGGGGTGAGCACGATCGACAGGTCGCGGGGACTGTCCGGTGCGACGACGGACGCCGCGTGGTCGAGGTAGGTGTCGAGGAGGTCCTCGCCCAGGGTGGACCAGCCGTCGTCGGCGCGGACGACGTCACGTACCGCGGTGATGGCGTCGATGGCGGCGGCGATCTCGGCGTCGGCAGGCGGGACGATCTGGACGCCGTTGCCCTCGGGCGGTGTGAGCCGGCCGCCCAGGTAGACCTTGTAGCCGTTGTCCTGCGGCGGGTTGTGCGAGGCGGTGACCATGACCCCGGCGTCGGCGCCCAGGTGCCGGACGGCGAACGCGAGCACCGGCGTGGGCAGCGGCCGGGGGAGGACCAGGGCCTCGACGCCCGCTCCGGCCATCACCGCGCAGGTATCGGCCGCGAAGGTGTCGGAGTTGTGTCGGGCATCGAAACCGACCACCACCCGCGGGGTTTGGGGCGCCGGGACGTGCGCGGTGAGGTAGCCGGCCAGGCCTGCGGCGGCCCGGATGACGACCGCCCGATTCATCCGGTTCGGCCCGGCGCCGAGGGCACCCCGCAGGCCGGCGGTGCCGAACTGCAACAGGCCGGTGAACCGGTCGGCGAGGTCGGCGGTGGCTGCGTCGTCCCCGGCCTCGGCGCGGGTGATGAGGGCGTCGAGCTCGGCCACGGTCACCGGGTCGGGGTCGTCGTCCCGCCAGGCACGCGCAGCGCTGAGCAGGGCATTCGTCGTCTCCACGCCCCGCAACCTACAAGGCCGACTCTGATTCTGTGTGGCAGAACTGGGGCCATGGCCCCAGTTCTGCCACACAGAATCACGGCTTCAGAAGGGTGGCGGGAGTGGCCAGGCGCCGGGGAGGTCCCCTTCGGTCGCCAGGGGTGGTGGGGTGTCGGGTGGTTCGCTGACGTGGTGTCCGGACGGCGTGCGCCAGGTGATCTGCCCGGTGGTGGGGTCGAGGGTCGGGGTGAACCCGGCGTGGTGTTTGAGTAGGTGGTGGAACCGGCACAACGGTGCCAGGTTCTTCTCTGCTGGTCGTGCCGCCCGTGGCGTGGGCGGTGAGGTGGTCGAGGTCGGTGTCGATCGCGGGGCGTCCACAGCCGGGGTGGGAGCACTTCTGCCGGGCAGCCTTCACGAGTGCTTTGACGAACGGGGACGGCGTGTACCCGGGGTCGGTGGCGGCCCTGCCGATGGCGATCAGGGTGCCGTAGGTCGGGGAGTCGGGTCGGTCGTCGAGCACCTGGCAGCGCCACAGCGCACGTTGGCCGTACTTGTCGAGGATCGCGGCGAGGGCGTCGGTCGGGATGGGGCCGTGGCCGGTGGTCTCGACCCATCCGGATCCGGTCGGTGGTGGCTTCCCGGCCCAGAGCGCGGTGAGGACCTGGAACGGGATGGTCACGTTCAACGACACCTTCGGCTCGACCCGGATCCCCGGCCAGGGTGGTGCTGGGGCGCTGAGTGCCCCGCCGCCGAGCAGGCCACCACTGGCCACGTCGTCACCGGTCACGTCGTCACCGGTCACGTCGTCACTGACCACCTCGTCACCGGTCGCGTCCTCGCCTGTCGGCTGAGCCGTGGGCGCCTCGGTCGGTTCCGGTGCGTGCGGGGTGTTGGTGTGCTGGGTGGTGGTCGCGGTGTCCGGGTCACTGCTGCCTGGGCTGCCGGGTGTGGTGGGCAGTAGTGGGGGGATGGTGTCGGGGTCGGTGATCAGGTCGAACATGACCTGCGCCATCGAGGCTGCCTGACGTTCCCGCTGCCCCATCGACCCACCACCCCGGACGCCGTCACCCCTGCCCGCGCTCGTGTCCGTGTCGGTGCCCGCGCCCGAGTCGGTGCCGGGGCAGGTGGCGGCCCGGACCCGGTGCAGCAGGGCGGCGTGCAGCTCAGCGACGTTCGTGATCGAGCCCCGGTAGGTGATGGCCGCCCGCCCGTAGCCCTGCTGGCTGACCTTGACCGAGTCCTTCTCGGCGGCGGCGTCGTCCAGGATCCGCCGATACGCCACCGCATCGGCCTGCGCGATCAACCGCTCGATCCGGTGACGCAACCCCACGGCGCCGAGTTGCTCGGCCACCGGCAGGATCATCTGTTCCACCCAGTCCCGTGCCCGACCCGCCGCGAGGCGTCCGGTCTGGCGGGCCACCTCCCGCGCCCGGGTCGTGGAGATCGTGCCCTCCAGCAGTGCCCGGTACAGCCGGCCGTGGTCCTCGGGCCAGGTCGCCAGCATCTCCACCCGCGCCCGCAACCCCGACGGACTGATCCGCGCCACCGCGGCGACCTCCTCGATCGCCGCCGTCAACGCCCGCTCCTCCGGGTCACGCACCCACTCCGGCAGGTTCACCTCGACATCCAGATCCAACTCATGCGGGTGACGGGCCTGGTACCGCCACGCCAGCTCCCGGGTCAGCTGGGCTTGGGTGAGTTCGACGTGGGTGATCGCCTGCCGACACGCCACCGCCGCCGACACCACCTCGGCATCCGAGAGTCCCGACGGCTGCGACTGCGCAAGAGTCACCGCCGCCACCGTCACCAGCGACGGCTCGACATTCCCCGGGGTCAGGAACGTCCGGCAGATCCGTCCCGCGACCTGATCCCGGTCGTCCTCGTTCTCCGGTCCGCCGTCGGTGAACCAGTCCCACACTGCCTCCCGCGCCGACAACCGCGTCGAGCCGCGGTCGAGCTGTTCACGTTGGGCGGCGTTCTGCGCTCGCAGTGCCTCGACCTCGCCGCGCAGCGCGTCGTTCTCGACGCTGAGCCGAGCCACCTCGGCGTCCGCGTCGTGCAACAGGTCGGGCGTGAACATGCCCCGATTCTACCCGAACACGTGTTCGAACGCCATTGGGTAAGCTGTCGGATTCGTCTACCCCAGAACGGTTTTCACGCCACCACAAGCCGGGTGGAGGGTTGCGTAGAGGGTGGGGGTGGGTGGGGTTGTCGCGCGCGGCTGGCTGGGTCTGGCGGGAGCGCGAGCCTGCGAGCGCGGATGGACCGCCGCGCGCGACAACCCCACCCACCCCCGCCCGACCCACGCGAGATCGCCGCACGCCACCCCCACCCGACCTCACGACAAGGCGAGGATCAACCCCCAACCCGCAACGGCAGAACCACATTCCGATCCGACGGCGCCCCCGCGAGTCGCTCGCCGTACCCCGGCATCGGGATGTTCGCCGCCAACTCTCGATGCAGCGCCGCCAGTTCTCGCCGACTGAACGCCCCACCCGGCGCCAGCGGACTGTCGTGGTCGACCATGGTGCAGGCCAACGCCAGCTGACCACGTCCGCCGTCCGAGATGTCGATCAGTTCGACGATCCGGGTCTGGCAGGGCCAGTCCACGATGGCGCAGGTGGTGATCTCCCAGAAGCCGCCGCGGCCACCGTCCGGCAGTCGGTGGGGGCTGAGCCGCGCCCGCACCCCGTTGGTGTGGGTGTGCCCGTTGATCCAGGCGACCACGTTCGGGTAGCGATGCACCAGGGCGAGCACGTCCGCCGCCGGCACCACCGGCACGGCTGCGCCGTCCGGACCCGCTGCCACGTAACCGGTTCCGTCGAAGGCGCCGCTGCCGCGGTGATTGGTGAGCGTGTCCAACCCGTGGTGGCTGAACAGGACCACGTAGCGGTCGTCCCCGGTCGAGGTCACCGGTTCGCCGTCCGTGCCGAGGTGTCGCGAGTGCACCTCACGCAGCTGACCCTCCAGCCAGGCCAGCTGCTCGGCGTCGATCGCGCCGTCCGCCCCGCCCAGCAGGCAGGTGGTGTCCAGCGCGATGAACCGGATCGCGCCCCCCGGTGCGGCCGGGGCCGCGACGTCGTAGCTGTAGTAGGCCGTGCCGTCGCGCCGGTTGCGTTCGCCGAAGCCGTGCCCGACGGGCCGAGCCCCGGGCCGGAAGTGCGCCTGCACGAACTCGGCGCGGCTGACCGGACGGCGTCGAGGGTCGGGGGTGATGTCTCGCTGTGCCCCCTTCAAGAACGTGTGCGCCCCGGCCACGAACGTCTCGTAGGCGGTGTCGCGGTCCAGATCATCCGGCAGCGCGAGGGGTTTGGAGCCCGCCACCATCGCCGCCGCCAGTTCGGGGGTCATCCGGCCGACGCCCTGGATCAGCCCCTCGTGGTTGCCGTAGCAGGTCAGCCACGGCATGCCCAGCCCACCTGCGGTGAAGGCGTGCAGCGCCCGATCGAGCACGCCGGGGTGGCGTGGGTAGCCGTACCCGGCGGCGAACATGTCCGGCCCCAGCACGCCCTCGCCGTCTGGCTGCCAGAACACCCGATCGGGCCAGTCGGGGCGTTGCACGCCCTCGTAGCGCACCGGCCCGCCGGTCGGGGGCGCCAGGGACACCTCACCGCCCTCGAAGAGGGCCAGCACCGCGAGCAACTCGTTCCACTGCCCGTTGTCGATGGCATCGCCGGTGGCCACCGCCAGGGCCAGCGGACCACCGCCGACCGGTGCCGAGGTGATCCGGTTGAGCGTGGCGATGGTGGCCTCGACCGCGTGAACGGTGAGCGCCTCGTTCGGTCGTTGGGTGGGAACCAGCAGCTGGAATCGCGGGTCGGTGAACTCCCGGTTGAAGAACTCGAACCGGGCCGGCGAGTGCACGTCGGCCAGTTGCAGATCGGTGATGTGCGTCAACGCGAGCACCGGACGACGCGGCGCCGTGCGCCACACCTGCTCGGCGTCCGGCAGCAGGTCGTCCCGCACGGTGTGCGGCTCACCGGCGCCGCGGACGAGCCCGCGATAGACGCCTTGAAGTCCCTCGGAGAGCACGTCTCCGAGAGCGATGGTGCGTTCGGTGGTCAGCACGGCAGGGTCCGTGTGGTGCGTACTCATCGGGGCGCGAGGGGTTCCTAGTCGACAGGGGTGACCAACACGGCGTCCGGCCGTAACCGTAACCGCACCGCGCTTCCCTGCGGGTGCTCCAAGGCGTCGGAGGTGGCCAGCTGGGCGAGCACCAGGCCCGCCTCACCGGCGTCCAGGGTGAGCCGGCTGATCGCGCCGAGGAACGAGGAGGCGAGTACCGTGGCGGGCATGCCCTCGGCCGCCTCCGCGGGCAGCACCTTCACGGCCTCCGGTCGCACCAGCGCGGTCGCCTTGCCCGAGCGAATCTGCCGGTCCACCAACGGGATCCGCTGCCCGAAGACCGTCGCCTCGCCGCCGTTGACCATCGCCGGCAGCTTGTTGCTCAACCCGACGAACTCGGCCACGAACGGGGTGGCCGGGTTGGCGTACACCTCCGTCGGCGGGCCGAGCTGTTCGAGCTGGCCGGCGCGCATCACCCCGACCCGGTCGGCGATGGCCAGCGCCTCCTCCTGGTCGTGGGTGACGAACAACGTGGTGATGCCCACCTCGAGCTGTACGCGGCGGATCTCGTCACGCAGTTGGGCGCGCACCTTGGCGTCCAGCGCCGACAGCGGCTCGTCCAGCAACAGCACCGTGGGCGAGATCGCCAGGGCGCGCGCCAGGGCGACCCGCTGCTGCTGACCGCCGGACATCTGGTGGGCGTAGCGATCCATCTGCGCACCGAGACCGACCAGGTCGAGCATCTCGGCAGCACGGGCGGTGCGCTTGGCCGCGTCCTGCCCGCGCAGTCTGAGCCCGAACTCGACGTTCTGCCGTGCAGTCATGTGCGGGAAGAGCGAGTAGGCCTGGAACACCATGCCCATGTCGCGCTTGTTGGTCGGCACCCGGGTGACGTCGTTGCCACCGACCACCACCCGCCCGCCGTCGCAGTCCTCCAGCCCGGCCAGCAGCCGCAGCGCGGTGGTCTTGCCGCACCCGCTCGGCCCGAGCAGCGCGACGAGTTCGCCGGGGTGCAGTGTCAGGTCCAGCCCGTCCAGGGCGGTCACCGAACCGTAGTTGCGGCGCAGTCCCTCGAGGCGTACCTCGACGCCGGCACGAGTCGCGGCGGGCACGGACTGAGCACTCACGAGAACCTCCCAGTGCGTCGTCCCCGACGCCCGACGAATGACAGCAGCACGAGCAGGACGAACGCGAAGATCAAGGCTGCCAGCGAGACCGCCATCGACATGCTGGCGTCGGCCAGCCCGAGCTGCTGGATCGCCACCTGCAGGTTCACGTAGTTGAGCAGCGAGGCGATGGTGTACTCGCCCATCACGATCGCGACGCACAACAGTGCCGAGTTCAGCACGGCGGCGGCCATGTTCGGCACCACCACCTTGACGATCACGTCGAACCAGGTGGCCCCCAGGCTGCGCGCGGCCTCCGACAGGGTGCGGACGTCGATCGCGGCCAACCCGGTGTCGAGTGAGCGATAGACGTACGGCAAGACGAGCACCACGTAGGCGAGGAACAGGGTGAGGATCGAGTCGGTGCGGGCCAGATAGCGCACCCAGGCGTAGACCGGCCCGAGGCCGACCACCAGCACGATCGCCGGGATCGTCAGCGGCAGCAGGCAGATGAACTCCACCAGCCGCGACAGCTGGGGCAGTCGCAGTCGCACCCAGATCATGGTCGGCACCATGAGCACCAGGGCGAAGACACTCGTGAGCAGGGCGAGTTCGAGCGAGGCCAGGATCGCCCCGACCAGGGTGCTGTCGCTGACGATCCGCCGCCAGGCGTCCATGGTGCGCGGGGCACCCTCACCGACGCCGCGGGTGCTGAACTCGAACAGTGCCAGCAGCGGCACCACGAAGAACGACCCGAGCGCGACCAGGACGACGACCCGCCAGAGCTGCAGCAGTCGTCGCCGCCGGGCCCGCAGGCCGCCGGACGGCGCCGTGACGGCGCTCATCGCAGCCACCGCGAGGCGCGCTTCTGCAGGTAGGCGTTCAGGGCCATCACGATCGCCACCACGATGATCATGCCGAGGGCCAGGGCCTTGCCGACGTTCTCGCGACCCAGCAGCACCTCGCTGGTCAGCGCCGTGCGAATCTGCAACGGCACGATCGGGGCGCCCTGGCTGATCAGGGCGGCGGCGGTGGCGTAGGCCGAGAAGGCGTTGGCGAACAACAGCAGCAGAGCGCCCAGGAAGGGCGGCGTCAGGATCGGGAAGGCGACCGAGCGCCAGTAGTCCCAGGTGGTGCCGCCGAGCGTCTCGGTGGCCTCGCGCCATTGCGGGCGCACGCCGTCCAGGGCCGGCAGGAACACCAGGACCATCAACGGGATCTGGAAGTAGGAGTACACCAGCACCAGGCCGGTGAGTTCGTAGAGCCAGTTGCCCGAGATGTCGACCCCGACCGTGTTCTGCAACGCGGTGGTCAACAGCCCGGCGCCACCCACCGTGGCGATGAAGGCGAACGCCAGGGTGACGCCGCCGAACTGGGCGAGGACGCCGCAGGCCGAGGTGATGGCCTGACGGACGGCGCCCGTCGGGTTGCCCGTGGCCACCACGTACGCGAGCACGGCACCGAGCACGGCACCGATCACCGCGCTGGCGGCCGAGATCACGAAACTGCTCCAGAACGTCCTCGAGATGTAGCCCTGGGCGATCTCGGTCAGGTTGGCCAGCGTGAACCGCTGTTCACCGTCCAGGAACGCGGCGACCACCACGACGACCGTCGGGGCGATCAGGAAGGCGCCGACATAGGCGAGGAACGGCACGATGCCCAGCAGGTTGCCGGACAGGCCGAGTGGCCGACGGCCGCCCCGTGTGGGGCGGCCGCCGGCCGTGGAGATGACCTCGGTGTTCAGCTGATGGCCTTGGCCCAGCCGGTGGCCAGGACCTTCTTGGCGGCACCGAGCTGGTCCTGCGTCGGGAACTGCGGGGTGCCCTTGACCTCGGGCAGAGCGGCGGCGGCGGCCTTGTCGACCGTGCCGGCCTTGATCATCGCGTCCATCCGCACCGGGCGGGCGCCGCCCTTGAGCCACAGGTTCTGGCCCTCGTCGGAGTACAGGTACTCCTGCCACAGCCGCGCGGCGGCCGGGTGCGGTGCGTCGGCGTTGATGGCCTGCGCGTAGTAGCCGCCGATGGTGGCGTTCTCGGGCAGGAAGACCTTCCAGGTCGGAACGTCCTTGACGTGGCCACCCTGCAGGTAGTCCCAGTCGAAGACGACCGGCGTGGTGCCGTTCTTCACGGTGGCGGTCGAGGCCTGCACCGGGGTGAAGCTGCCGGACTTCTTGAGCTGGCTGAAGAAGTCGACGCCCTTGCTGATGTCGTCCAGCGACCCGCCGTTGGCCACGCTGGCCATCAGCACGCCGTTCAGGGCGGCGTTGGCCTGGGTCGGGTCACCGTTGAGCGCGACCTTGCCCTTGTACTCGGCCTTGAGCAGGTCGGCGACGGACGTCGGCGCCGGCACCTTGGCCGAGTCGTAGCCGATCGACATGTAGCCGCCGTAGTCCTGCACCCACAGGCCGGTCGGCTCCTTCTGGGCGTCGGCGATGTCGGCCCACTTCTCGGTCTGGTACGGCGCGAACAGGGTCGTGTTGGCCAGCGCGACGGCCATGCCGATGTCCAGCACGTCCGGGGCGCGGTCGGTGCCCTTGAGCGACTTCACCGCGTTGATCTCGTCCTGGCTGGAGCCGTCGGGCTGGGCCGAGTTGACGGTGATCCCGTACTTGGCGGTGAAGCCCTTGATGACCTCGCCGTAGTTGGCCCAGTCCGGGGGCAGCGCGATGACGTTGAGCTTGCCCTCCTTCTTCGCCGCGGTCACCAGGGCCTCCAGGCCACCCAGGTCCTTGGCGGACTTGGCGGTCTTGGCGTCGGCGGCGGCCCCGGAGGCCGCGCTGCTGCTGGTGGAGGAGGAGTCGGAACTGGGGGGAGAGCAGGCACTGACCAGCAGTGCGGCGCCGACTGCGACGCCCGAGATCAGGGCACGACGGGTCATTCTCACGAAATTGCCTCCTGGGCGCGGGCCATGGGTGTTCCCACGAGCGAACCGCGGTAAGTCTTTAGTCACGCCCAGGGGGTGTCAAGGATCGTTACCGAGTCGTGCCGAAGCGATAAACCTCGCGTTGACCTGCAGCAACGCCGAATTTCCGCCGCCAACCGGTCACATCCGGCGCACGATCTCCGCCAGCATGGGTCCGATGCGCCCGGCGGCCTCGCGCCCGGCATCGATCACCTCGTCATGGCTCAGCGGGTTCTGCGAGATCCCGGCCGCGAGGTTGGTGACCAGCGAGATGCCGAGGACCTCCAGTCCTGCGGCCCGCGCCGCGATGGCCTCCAACGTGGTCGACATCCCCACCAGGTGGCCGCCGAGGATGCCGGCCATGCGCACCTCGGCGGGGGTCTCGTAGTGCGGGCCCGGGAACTGGACGTAGACGCCGTCCGGCAGTGCCGGGTCGATCTCGCGGGCCACCGCGCGCAGGCGCGACGAGTACAGGTCGGTGAGGTCGACGAAGGTGGCACCCTCGAGCGGGGACACCCCGGTCAGGTTGATGTGGTCACTGATCAGCACCGGGGTGCCCGGCGCCCAGTTCGGGTCGAGCCCACCGCACCCGTTGGTCAGCACGATCGCCCGGCATCCGGCGGCAGCCGCCACCCGCACCCCGTGGACGACGGCCCGCACCCCGTGCCCCTCGTAGTAGTGGGTGCGTGAGCCGAAGACCAGGGCGCGCCGGTCGGTGTCCCCGATGCGTACCGAGCGGATCGTGGCGCTGTGCCCGGCGACGGCGGGGGCGCGGAAGCCCGGCACCTCGCTCGGGTCGAGGCGGGCCAGGGTCTCACCGAGCGCGTCGGCCGCGCCGGCCCAGCCGGAGCCGAGCACCAGGGCCACATCGTGGGACGCGCCGTCGGTCGTCTGCGCGATGCGGTCAGCGGCCTGTTGGGCGAGCTGGGCCGGGTCGGGCGCTGTCGTGAGGTGCTCGGTCATGCGGGGGTCACCACTTCGTCTGGGTCAACATCGGGCGCTGCATCGGGCGCTGGGTCGGGCGCTGGGTCGGGGCGTGCGTCGAGGTCAGCTGCCGGGTTCGGTGTCGTTGTTGGCGGTGCAGGCCCGTGACCGCAGGTCGCTGAGGTAGTCGTCGGGAGCCCCACCGGCCTCGGCGGCGTCCGCGAGCATGCCCAGGTACCGGGCACTCGGCAAGCCGCCCTCGTAGGCGTTGAGCACGTACGCCCAGGCGGTGACCTCGCCGTCCAGGGTGCTGACCCTGACCCTGATCTTGGTCCAGACCCCGATGTCGAGGCCCTCCCACTGGTCGAGTTCGCGCTCGTCGGCGGGGGTGAGGTCGTACAGGGCGACGTACACCTGGTGCCCGACGTCCTCGACGATGGTGCTCAGCGGCCCCTCCCAGCCCAGTTCCTCACCGCCGAAGGTGAGTCGCCAGTCCACCAGCCACCCCGTTCCCCACAGGGGGGAGTGCGGGGCGCGCAGGGACATCCGGTCGGGATCGAGGTTGCTGCCGTAGGCCGCGTACAACGCCATGGGGGTCAAGCGTAGGGATCGATGCCGGATGGACGAGAATGCCACGCGTGATGCTTGCCAACACTGCTGATGCCCACCGCTCCCGCGTCGTCGTGATCGGGGGTGGACCCGGAGGCTACGAGGCCGCTCTGGTGGCGGCTCAACTCGGTGCCGACGTGACGGTCGTCGAGCGCCACGGACTGGGCGGGGCCGCCGTCCTGACCGACGTCGTCCCGTCGAAGACGCTGATCGCCACGGCCGAGGTGATGACCACGGTCGACGAGGCCGACGAGCTGGGCGTGTTCGTGCAGGACGAGCAGGGCCACACCTCCTCGGCGGCCTCGGTGGTGCGCGCCGACCTCGGGCTGGTCAACCGCCGGGTGCGCGAACTGGCCCAGGCGCAGTCGGCGGACATTCTCCGCCGGCTCGAGGGCGAGGGGGTCCGGGTGGTCGAGGGCGACGGTCGCCTCGAAGGCCCCTCCCGCGTTGTGGCCACCGCCCCGGACGGCGTGAGCTCGGTCTTCGAGGCCGACGCCGTGCTGCTGGCCGTGGGTGCGCGCCCCCGCAGGTTGCCGGACGCCATGCCGGACGGCGAACGCATCCTGACCTGGACCCAGCTCTATGACCTGGACTCGCTGCCCGAGCGGTTGATCGTGGTCGGGTCGGGCGTCACCGGTGCGGAGTTCGCCAGTGCCTACGACGCGCTGGGCAGTGACGTCGTGTTGGTGTCCAGCCGCGACCACGTGCTGCCCGGTGAGGACCCGGACGCCGCACAGGTGCTCGAGGACGTGTTCGTGCGTCGGGGCATGCAGGTGCTGGCCCGCTCTCGGGCGCAGTCGGTCAAGCGCACCGGGGACGGCGTGGTGGTCACCCTGGCGGACGGACGCACCGTCGAGGGATCGCACTGCCTGATGGCGGTCGGTGCCGTGCCGAACACCACCGACCTCGGGTTGGAGAGTGCCGGCGTGCGGACCACCGAGGCCGGACACGTCGCGGTCGACCGGGTCTCGCGGACCTCGACCCGCGGCGTCTACGCCGCCGGCGACTGCACCGGCGTGTTCGCCCTGGCCTCGGTCGCGGCGATGCAGGGACGGATCGCGATGTACCACTCGCTCGGCGATGCGGTCAGCCCGTTGAACCTGCGCACCGTGGCCTCGAACATCTTCACCGCGCCCGAGATCGCCACCGTCGGCTGGACCCAGGCCCAGGTCGACGCCGGCGAGGTGACGGCCAGCGTGGTCAAGCTGCCGCTGGCCGGCAATGCCCGGGCCAAGATGCAGGGGATTCACGACGGGTTGGTGAAGCTGTTCTGCGGTAACCGTTCTCACGAGATCCTGGGCGGTGTCGTGGTGGCGCCGCGGGCCAGCGAGCTGATCTTCCCGGTGACCTTGGCGGTGGCGCATCGACTCACCGTCGACGAGGTGGCCCACGCGTTCACCGTCTATCCGTCGCTCACCGGGTCGATCGCCGAGGCAGCTCGACGGTTGCACCGGATGGGCGGTTCCTGATCTCGCAGAGAGGGTTTGTCGTGCCGAGACTGCTCGTCGTGCATCACACGCCGTCCCCGGCGATGCAGCAGATGCTCGAGGCGGTGCTGGCCGGAGCGCGCGACCCCGACATCGTCGGGGTCGACGTCGTGGTCAAGCCCGCGCTCGAGGCCACGGCCACGGATGTGCTTGCTGCGCAGGGGTTCTTGCTCGGCACGCCGGCGAACATCGGCTACATGTCCGGGGCGCTGAAGCACTTCTTCGACCAGATCTACTACCCGACGCTGATCGCGCGCGCCGGGGCGCCGTTCGGTCTGTGGGTCCACGGTGCGGACGACGTCACCGGGGCGGTGCGCGCCGTCCGTGCCATCACCGGCGGCCTCGGCTGGCGTCAGGTGCACGAGGATGTCACGGCCGTCGCGGCGTCGGGTCCGATCACCCGTGAGGTCACCGAGGCCTGCTACTCCCTGGGGGGCACCGTGGCCGTGCACCTGGCCGAGTCGTGACCCACCCCCAAACCGTCGGTGATCATGCAATCCGTGCACGTTTCGTGCACGGATTGCATGATCACCGATGGCTTGGGGGTGGGGGTCAGCGGCGCCAGATCGCCGGGACGAAGTCGACCTGTCCGGCGGGGGCCAGCAGTCGCTTCCAGCCGATGACGGTCTCGAGCGATCCGATGGCGCAGGTGAGCACGCAGCGGTCGACGTCGACTCGCAACCCGGCCGAGGTCGGCACCAGGGTGACGTCGGCCAGGGCCAGGGTGTTCGCCTGGTACCGCATGTCCGCGGGCAGTTTGGCCGCCACGGCCTTGCGGACCTCGGCGAGGGTGGTGATCCCGGCCGGGGCGGCGGCGTCCAGTTGCTCGCCGATCTCGCGTTGGCTCCAGATCCGCCCGGTACGGCTGTTCAGGATGATCGCGTGGAAGCCGTTGGTCGGGTGGGCGCCGGCGACGTCCACGTACTCGGCGAACTCGAGCGCCATCACCGGCGAGGCGTTGGCCACCAGCTTGGCCGTGAGCTGGTACTCACCCGCGTGACCGCTGGGGGAGGGCCGCTCGTAGGCGTCGTTGAAGGCGGCCAGCTGAGCTGCGGCCAGGGCGGCGACAGCGGTCTCGAGGCTGCGCTTCACGAACCGGTCGGTGCCCCGATAGGTGACGGCAACCGTGGTGGCCTTGGCCCCCTTGACCGTCGTGCCGACGGTGCGGATGGTCACGGCACTCGGCTTGGCGGCGGCACCGGCCGCGGCGGTCAGCGAGGGCTGCGCGGCCACGCCGAGGGACAGCGCTGCGCCGAGCGCGAGGCCGACGGTGGTCCGTCTCGCGCTGCGGCGAACCGGATGCGTCGGGGGGCGTCGCACGGGCATTGTCGGGCTCCTGGGGGTGAGGCGATCAGGGTGAGGACGTCGTCAGGGTTCGTCGTGTTGCAGGTGGGCGCGCATCCGATCGAGGACCTGCGCGATCGCTACCAGGGCGAGAAGGGCAGCCGGGTGCCGGGGGCCAGCAGATCCGACCAGGGGAGGGTGACCGAGACCGGCCCCACCATGCAGAACAGGGTGCACTGGTCGACGTGGACCCCCAGACCTGCCCTGGTCGGCACCAGCGTGGTGTTGGTGAGGGCGATCCGGTCTCGCTGGACGTCACCGGTTCCCGCGGCCCGACGCATCTCGGTCAGCAGGGTCACCCCGGGGCGAGCCGCCCGCTGCACCGCGGTGGCGATCGCGGACGTCGTCCAGCGCCGTCCGGTGCGGGTGTCCACCGTGACGGCCGAGAATCGCCAGAGACCCGTGTTGCCGTAGTTGGCATATTCGCGGAACAGGATCGACAGCGTCGGCGAGGTATTGGCCACCACGGCGGCCGTCATCCGGTATTCGGCGGACTCCGGCGTCGAGGGCAGGTGGCGCGCCGTGAACTTGCGGAGCCCGGTGCGCACCTCGGCGGCGGTCATCGCCTCGATCGACCGGGCGATGCGCCGGCTCGGCCCGGTCACGGTGACCGTGGGCACCTTGATGCGGACGCCCTCGACCACCACGGTCCGGCTGCGGATCCGCACCGCGGTGGTGATCAGCGGCGTGACGGTGGTCGACCGCTGACCCGCCGCCGGGGCCGCGGGTCGCGGAGCTGGTTCGGACGCCGCCGGTGCGGTCGACGTGACGACGGCCGCGATCAGCGCGGTGAGCACCATCGTCGACCGGATGGCGAGTGAGCGGAACCGGGGCATGCCGACATCGTGATCTCGACCGGTCGGGCGCCACCGACGGCACGCGCCCGGCCGCCGCAGATCCACCGAACACCCGAGTCACCATCGTCCCCGAACGCGAAGATCGCCGACTACCAGAGCCTTTCTCCCTCGATCGGGGGAAACGCCCTGACAACCGGCGATCGTCGCCGAGTCCGTCAGTCCTTGAGTTCGCAGATCACCGCACCGCTGGTCACGGTCTGGCCCACCTCGGCGGCCAGGCTGGTCACCGTGCCGGCCTTGTGGGCCGTGATCGGCTGCTCCATCTTCATCGCCTCGAGCACCACGACCACGTCGCCCTCGGCCACCACGGCGCCCTCGGCGACCGCGATCTTGACGATGGTGCCCTGCATCGGCGAGGTCAGCGCGTCCCCCGACGCGGCCGACTTGGCCTTGCCGGACGACGCCCGCTTCGGGGCGCGCTTGGGTGCACCGGCGGACGCCGAACCGCCGCCGCCACCCCCACCGAAGCCGGCGGGCAGGCTCACCTCGAGCCGCTTGCCCCCGACCTCGACCACGAGCGTCTCGCGGGCCGATTCGGCGGCGTCCGGGGCGTCGACCGCTCCGGTGCCGTCCCAGGCCGGGATGGTGTTGTCGAACTCGGTCTCGATCCAGCGGGTCGAGATCGTGAACGGCTGCGCCGGGTCGGCCGGCGCGTAGGCCGGGTCGGCGACCACGGCGCGGTGGAACGGGATCACCGTCGGCATGCCCTCGACCACGAACTCGGCCAGTGCCCGGCGCGAGCGGGCCAGCGCCTGCGCCCGGTCGCGGCCGGTGACGATCAGCTTGGCC
This sequence comes from Kineosporiaceae bacterium, assembly GCA_016713225.1. Taxonomy (NCBI): domain Bacteria; kingdom Bacillati; phylum Actinomycetota; class Actinomycetes; order Kineosporiales; family Kineosporiaceae; species Kineosporiaceae bacterium. The sequence continues at coordinate 516,805 of JADJPO010000004.1, read as the reverse complement.
AACATGGAGTCGAACGCGCCACTGATCACCGAGCCGGTCTCGACGCCGGAATCGAGCCGCACGCCCGGCCCGCTCGGGGTCTCCCAGCGGGTCACGCTGCCGGGCTGGGGCAGGAAGCCGCGCCCGGCGTCCTCGCCGTTGATCCGGAACTCGATCGAGTGACCGCGCAGCTCGACCTCGTCGTAGCCCAGTGGTTCACCGGCGGCGATGCGCAGCTGTTCGCGCACCAGGTCGATGCCCGAGACCTCCTCGGTGACGCAGTGCTCGACCTGAAGGCGCGTGTTGACCTCGAGGAACGAGATCACGCCGTCCTGGCCGACCAGGAACTCACAGGTGCCGGCGCCGACGTAGTGCGCCTCGCGCAGGATCGCCTTGGACGCCCGGTACAGCTCGGCGTTCTGTTCGTCGGTCAGGAACGGTGCGGGCGCCTCTTCGACCAGCTTCTGGTTGCGTCGCTGCAGCGAGCAGTCGCGGGTCGAGACCACGACCACGGTGCCGTGCTGATCAGCCAGACACTGGGTCTCGACGTGGCGCGGCTTGTCGAGGAACCGTTCGACGAAGCACTCGCCGCGGCCGAATGCCGACACCGCCTCGCGCACCGCCGAGTCGTACAGCTCGGGGATCTCCTCCAGGGTGCGGGCGACCTTCAGCCCGCGCCCGCCACCGCCGTAGGCGGCCTTGATGGCCACCGGCAGCCCGTACTGCTGGGCGAAGGCCAGCACCTCGTCGGAACCGCCCACCGGATCGGACGTGCCCGGCACCAGGGGAGCACCGGCGGCCTGGGCGATGTGGCGGGCCTTGACCTTGTCGCCCAGTGCGTCGATCGCCGCCGGCGGTGGACCGATCCAGGTCAGCCCGGCGTCCATCACCGCCTGCGCGAACAGCGCGTTCTCGGCGAGGAAGCCGTACCCCGGGTGGACGGCGTCCGCGCCCGAACGGCGCGCGACGTCCAGCAACTTGTCGACCACCAGATACGACTCGGCGGACGTCGCACCTCCGAGGGCATAGGCCTCGTCGGCGACCCGGACGTGGACTCCGTCCCGGTCGGGGTCGGCGTAGACGGCAACCGAGGCGATCCCGGCATCCCGGCAAGCCCGGGCAACGCGGACGGCGATCTCACCCCGGTTGGCGATGAGTACCTTGGTGATGGGCGACATGGCACTCCCTTCCTGCGTGGCGAGCCTAGTCCGGGCGGGTGGCGGGGGTCAGTGCTGCCACAGTGGCGCAGGGCACAGGAACAACGGCAGCGTTGGTTGTGTTCTTGTCGTCGACATACCCCGGTGGGTATGACGTAACCCTGCGGCGCAGCCGCACCCCGACCCGCGAGGAGCTGAACGTTCCGTGGCCACCGTGACCATGACCGCCGACAACCACGATGCGACCATCGAGGATGGCATCGTGCTGATCGACTTCTGGGCCGCCTGGTGCGGGCCGTGTCGCCAGTTCGCCCCGGTGTTCGAGCGAGTCTCCGAGGCCAACCCCGATGCCGTCTTCGCCAAGGTCGACACCGAGGCCGAGCAGGCGCTGGCCGCCCGGTACGGCGTGACCTCCATCCCCACCCTGGTGATCTACCGCGACGGCGTGCCGATCTTCGGCCAGCCGGGCGCGTTGCCCCAGCCGGCGCTCGAGAACCTGCTCGAGCAGGTGCGGGGCCTCGACATGGACACCGTGCGCAGCGAGTATGCCGCGCAGGTGGCCGCGCACGAGGCGCGCGCCTGACCCGACGCCGGCCGGGTCTGGCCTGGTCGGTCAGCCCTGGGTGGGCAGGGTCAGCTTGGCCATCAGTGCACGGTGGTCCGAACCGCCGATGACCACGGTCTCGACCGAGGTCACCCCGACCCCGCCGGCCACCATCGCGTGGTCGAGTGGCAGCACCGCCAGTGGTGACCAGGTGGGCCAGGAGGGGCGTGGCCCCTGGCCCAGCATGTCGGCGGCGTCCTGGATGCCCGCCTGAGCGAACCGGCGGAAGTCGGCGTGCCAGGACGTCGCGTTGAGGTTGGCGAGCAGCACCCGAGCCCCCTCGGCGCGCTGGGCGGACTCCCGCAGCAGGGTCAGGTCGTCGGCCCAGCGCCGTCCGCCGCTCGGTGCGGGGGTCGCGACGTGCCCGGAGATGAGGGTGAAGGTCGCCGAGTCCTTGGTGGCGCCGATGGCCACGGCCGGCCACTGCGTGCCAGTAACCTCGCGGGGGTTGGTCAGGGTGACGTCCGGACGGGTCCACAGGCCCATTCCGGCCCGCGGGTCGTCCGCCACGCCGTCCTTGCCCGGCAGGCGTACCCAGCCGGCGCTGACCACCCGGTCGAGGCCGGCCACGGCGAGCTCGTGGGCCAAGGCCCCCGAGAGTTCGGTGATCACCAGGACGTCGACGGTGCCCGCGGTGGCCGCGGCGACGATGTCCGGTGCGCTCGCGCGCCCCTGGTGGGCGTTGACCAGCATGACCCGCAGCGCCACGGTCCGGCCGGTGGTGCTCGGCTGGTCCCCGGCCGCGTAGGGGGCCACGAAGATCCAGGGCAGGACGGCGGCGATCGCGGCAGCGGGCAGGGCGAGCCAGTTGCCTCGGCGGGCCGCCACCGTGATCAGCGGCACGGCGAGCACGGTGGCCAGTGGGGCCGCCCCGGCGATGGCGATCACGGCGCTCGCCGGGAGGTCGCCCAGATCCGGGCCGACCCGCAGGAGGCAGGCCAAGGGCCACATCAAGAGCAGCACCGACAACGCCGGCAGCACCAGCACGCGGGGCCACGACCCGGGCGGGCGGCTCGGGACCAACGACCGCCACGATCGCCACGACCGCCACGACCGAGGTGAGCGTGATGGGGCGGCTGCGCGGCGTGACCGTCGGGTGGGCTGCTCGGCGTCCCGGTTACCGGTTGCTCCGTTCACCGCCGCCTGACCGCTCATGGCCGGTTCTGGCCCCTTCGCCGTGCCGGAGTGACGCTCGGGTGCGCGCCGCTGATGAAGCGTCAAGGTAGCCCACGCCGGGGTGTTGCCCGGGTCAAGCGTGACCTATGTCGCCGCTGATCGGCTCATCGAGGGCGGTCCAGGCCTCGGCCGATCTCGCTGTCGCGGCAGCGGCGCTCGACGTCGTCCAGTTCGGCCAGGGTTGCCTCGATGTCCTGACGGCGCTGTTCCAGCTCGGCGCGCCGGGCGGCGATCTGCTCGAGCAGGTACTCCATCTGGCCGCGCTCGCCGACCTCCTGGTCGTAGAGGTCGACGATGTGGCGGATCTGGTCCAGGTCGAAGCCGAGCCGCTTGCCTCGCAGCACCAGGGCCAGTCGCACCCGGTCGCGGGGGTGGAACAGCCGCTGCGTGCCACGGCGTTCAGGGGAGATCAGGCCGCGATCCTCGTAGAACCGGATGGTGCGGTGGGTGATGCCGAATTCCTCGGCGACCTGGGCGATCGACCAGGCTGCGTCGAGCTCCGGCTCGCTCGCCGTCATGTCGCCTCCCGGGGGTGGGTGTGCCTGCTGGTCTTGCGTCGTCCCGCACTGCCCTTTACCTTGACGTAAAGGTAAAGCAAATGTGGGCCGTGGAACAGTCGAAGGTGGGGCCATGGGGTTCGAATTGTCCCGAGATCACGAGGACTTCCGTCGGGTGGTGCGCGAGTTCGCCGTCGATCACGTGGCCCCGCACAGCGCCGAATGGGACGCCGCGGCGCGGTTCCCGGTCGAGTTGGTGCCCCGGATGGGCGACCTGGGGCTGTTCGGGCTGATCGTGCCGGAGGAGTACGGCGGCAGCGGCGGCGACTTCACCAGCCTCTGTGTGGCCATCGAGGAACTCGGTCGCGTCGACCAGGCCGTCGGCATCACGCTGTCGGCGGGGGTCGGGCTCGGCATCACCCCGATCCTCACCTACGGCACGGACGAGCAGAAGCAGCAGTGGCTGCCCGATCTGGTCGCCGGTCGCGCGCTGGCGGCCTTCGGGCTCACCGAACCGGGCGCCGGGTCGGACGCCGGCGCCACCAGCACCCGCGCCGTCCGGGACGAGGCCACGAACGAATGGGTGATCGACGGCGCCAAGGCCTTCATCACCAACTCGGGGACACCCGTCACCAGCGTGATCACGGTGACCGCCCGCACCGGCACCCGCGAGAACGGTGCGCCCGAGATCAGCACGATCCTGGTGCCGGCGGGCACCCCCGGGCTGGTTGTCGAGGCCCCCTATCGCAAACTCGGCTGGCACTCCTCGGACACCCACGGGCTCGCGTTCGCGGGGTGCCGAGTGCCGGCGGCCAACCTGTTGGGTACCCGTGGCGGCGGGCTGCGGCAGTTCCTCGCCACGCTGGACGACGGCCGGATCGCGATCTCCGCGCTGGCGCTGGGGCTGTCGCGGGCCTGTCTGGAGGCGAGCGTCGAGTACGCAGGCACCCGGACGGCATTCGGCCGGCCCATCGGGTCGAACCAGTCGATCGCCTTCGCCCTGGCCGATCTCGCCGTGGCGGTGGACGCCGGCCGGTTGCTGACCTACCGCGCCGCCTGGCTGAAGGACCAGCTGCGCGCCGGTGCGGGCGGTGTGACGGCGGCCCAGGTGGGCGCGGCCGCGGCCCGAGCCAAGCTGCAGACCTCGACCACGGCGATGGACGCCGCGCGGCTGGCCACGCAGGTGTACGGCGGGTCGGGGTTCATCGAGGAGTACCCGGTGGCCCGCTACTACCGCGATGCCAAGATTCTCGAGGTCGGTGAGGGCACCAGTGAGATTCAGCGGTTGGTCATCGCCCGCGGCCTCGGTCTTCCGGTTCACTGATCGGGTGACGACGCGATGAGCCATGACCACTACGCCGAGGTGGCGGCCGCCCGCCGGGCCACACTCGCACCGTCCGAGGCCGGTGCGGCCAAGCTCGCCGGGCAGGGCAAACTGCCGGTGCGCGAACGGATCGCGCTGCTGTGCGACGACGGGTCGTTCGTCGAGGACGGCCAGCTGGCCAACGCCCCGGCCACCGCGGCCGGGGCCGGGCTGCCGGCTGACGGCGTGGTCACCGGGCGGGGCATGGTGGATGGCCGGCCGGTGATGGTGATCGCCAACGACCCCACGGTGAAGGCCGGCTCGTGGGGGGCGCGCACCGTCGAGAAGATGGTGCGGGCCACCGAAGCCGCTCTGCGCGAAGAGCTCCCCGTGTTCTGGCTGGTCGACTCCGCCGGTGCGCGGATCACCGATCAGGTGGAGCTGTTCCCCGGACGCCGCGGGGCCGGGCGGATCTTCCACCATCAGGTGATGCTCTCCGGCAAGGTGCCGCAGATCTGCTGCCTGTTCGGCCCGTCGGCTGCGGGTGGCGCCTACATCCCGGCGTTCTGCGACATCGTGATCATGGTCGAGGGCAACGCCAGCATGTATCTGGGCAGCCCGCGGATGGCCGAGATGGTGGTCGGCGAGATCGTCTCGCTGGAGGACATGGGTGGTGCCCGGATGCACTGCAGCGTCTCGGGGTGCGGCGACAACCTGGCCACCGACGACGCCGATGCGATCGAGCAGGCCAGGCTCTACTTCTCCTACCTGCCGACCTCGTGGCGCTCGACGCCGCCCACCTATCTGGCCGAGGCGCCGGTGCGGGCGATGAGCCGAGACCTGGTGCCGGAGAAGGAGTCGGTGCCGTTCGACGTCCACGACGTGGTCGAGGCACTGGTCGATGCGGACTCGTTCTTCGAGATCAAGCCGCTGTTCGCCGCCGAGCTCGTGGTGGGCTTCGGGCGGCTCGACGGGCGCAGCGTCGGGATCGTGGCCAACAACTCCGCGGTGCGCGGGGGAGTGCTGTTCGGTGACTCGGCGGACAAGGCGGCCCGGTTCATCTGGCTCTGCGACGCGTTCAACGTGCCGCTGGTCTACCTGGCCGACGTGCCCGGGTTCATGATCGGCTCGGAGGTGGAACGGCAGGGCATCATCCGCCACGGCGCCAAGATGATCACGGCGGTGTCGGAGGCGACGGTGCCACAGGTGTGTGTGGTGCTGCGCAAGGCCTACGGCGCCGGGCTGTACGCCATGGCGGGGCCGGGCTTCGGGCCGGACGCCACGCTCGCCCTACCCAGCGCCTCGATCGCGGTGATGGGTCCGCAGGCGGCGGTCAATGCGGTGTACGCCAACAAGATCGCCGCGATCGAGGACGACGCCGAGCGCGAGGCCTACGTCAGCGCCCGACGCCTGGAGTACGAAGAGGACGTCGACCTGCTGCGCCTGGCCGGTGACCTCGTCATCGACGCCGTCATCGAGCCCGGCGAGCTCCGCCGCGAGCTGGTGCTCCGCCTCACCTACGCCGCCGCCAAGGACCGCCGCATCACCGACAAGCGCCACGGCGTCCCGCCCGTCTGACCCAGCCCCACCAGTCCACCCACCCGTCCCCCTCCCGCCCGCCGCAACCCACCACCGCCTCACCCCCGCCCAAAGACCCGAGATGGCTGCCATTCCTTGGAAATGACAGCCATCTCGGGTCTTTGGGGCGGGAGGTGCTGGGGCGGACGAGGGCCGCGGGGATGAGCGTGGCAGCCGTTTGGGGTCTTTGGGGAGGGCTGAGGGTGTGGACAACGACCGAAGCACGGGCGGCTGTGGATGACGAGAGCGGCCACCAGCGCGGGTGGGGCACGGTGTGCGGCATGGCCCGCGCACCCGCCCCGCTGCCCAGGGGCCTGGACGCGGGGTTCACTGTGGCGCAGGGGCGCAGCCAAGGGGTGACTCGGGCACGGACGCGCAGCGGTGACCTGGTCGCCCCGACCTCCGGGGTCCGGATTCCGGGGGAACTCATGGTCGCCGACTCGATGGTCGAAGCCTTCCGGGCTCGATGCCGGGCGTTCGCGCTGGTGCTGCCCGAGCCGTGGGCCTACTCGCACCTCACCGCGGCCCGCCTGCTCGGGCTGCCTGTGGCGCAGTTCTGGTCACCTGAGGAACCGCTGCACGTCGTCCGGCCGACCTGGCTCTCAGCAGTACGCCGGCGCGGCACGGTGCATCACCGTGGACTGGAGCACCGTGGCGTGGTCACCCGTCACGGGCTGCCGCTGACCGTGCCGGCCGACACCTGGTGTGACGTCGCCGCTGGGCTGTCGCTCGAGGAGCGCGTCGTCCTCGGCGACGCCACGGTCAACGAGGAGTCGTCCGGCATCCCCCTGGCTGACCTGACCGAGGCCGTGACTCGGCGCGCCCGGGAGACCGGGGTGCGCGCGTTGCGTGAGGCCCTGCCGCTGGTGCGCACTCGTAGCCTGTCGCGGCGCGAGAGCCTGGTGCGACTGGCGATGCATCGCCGCGGGCTCCCCGAGCCTGAGCTCAACGTCGACGTGCTCGACGGGCTGGGCGGGTGGCTCGCCCGCCCTGACTTCGTCTGGCGCCGGCAACGTGTGATCGCTGAGTACGACGGCGAGCAGCATCGCCAGGACCTGCGGCAATGGCGACGCGACCACGTGATCCGGGCCGATCTGGTCGCCGAGGGGTGGCGGGTGCACACGTTCATCGACGCCGACCTGTCGAGACCCGCCGCCCTCGATCGCCGCATCGAAGCCATCGCCCACGACCTCGGCGTCACCCCCACCTGACCTTTCCGCCGTGGCGCGGTTGGCCCCACCTTCCGCCGCCAAAGACCCGAATAGGTCGTCATTTGCCGCCTATGACGACCATTTCGGGTCTTTGGTGGGAGGTGGGCTGGAGTGGGCGAGGGGGTGGTTGGGGAGGAACAGGGTTGGGGAGGAGCGGGATCAGGTGGTGGTGGCGGCCAGGTGGGCCAGGAACTCGGGGACGGCCATGGCGGCACCGAAGAAGGTGCCCTGGCCGATGTCGCAGCCCATTTCGGTGAGCACAGCGGCGGTGTCGGCGTCCTCGATGCCCTCCGCGACGACCTTCATGCCCAGCTCGTGCGCCATGGCGATGGTGTGGCGCACGATCGCTGTCGTCCGGGGCCGGGCCAGGTCGGTGATGAACACGCGGTCGAGTTTGAGCTCGCTGATCGGCAGTTCACGCAGGTAGGCCAGTGAGGAGTAGCCGGTGCCGAAGTCGTCGAGGGCCACGTGGACCCCGGCCTCCTGCCAGCGGTGCAACACCCCGGCGACCAGATCGGCGTCGGCGAGGAAGACGTCCTCGGTGATCTCGATGCGCAGGGCCTCGGTGGGCAGCCCGTGGGGCTTCAGACACCCGGGGATCCGTGCGGTGAGGGTCTCGTCGAGCAGGTCCGACGGGGTGAGGTTCAGACTCACCGGCACGCGGAAGCCCCGATCCCACCACTGGGCGACGGCGGCGACCGCCAGTTCGGTGACGGCAGCCGCGATCGGACGCATCAACCCGGTCTGCGCCGCCAGCGGCAGGAACGAGGCCGGCAGCAGCACGCCGTCCTGGGGGTGGCGCCACCGGGCCAGCGCCTCCGCGCCGCACAGCCGACCACGCCTGAGGTCCACCTGCGGCTGCAGATAGACCTCGAGGTCGCCCTGTTCCAGCGCCACCCGCAGTTCGCCGATCGGCGGCAGCCGGGTGGGCTGGTCCTCACCCGGGGCCACGTGGCTGACGCCGCCGCCCGAGCGCTTGGCCTGGCGCACCGCCTGCGAGGCCTGGTGCACCAGCTCGCGCGGGTCCTCCCGGGGCAGCCGGCAGGTCGCCACGCCCACGCTGGCCGCCACCTGGACGTCGCGTGGCCCGGTCGGCATGTTCACCCGGATGGGCGCATCCAACTGGGCGAGGAGGGCATGGGCCACCCGCTCGGCAGCCTCACGATCGGCGTCCGGCAGGACGACGGCGAACTCGTCCCCCCCGAGCCGGGCCAGCATCTGATTGGGTCGTAGGGCCGGTCGCAGGCGCGTGGCGATCTGGGCCAGGACGTCCTGGCCGCCGTCCGGACCGAGCGAGGCGACCAGGTCACTGAAGCGGTCGACGTCCAGCAGCAGCAACCCGATGCGGCTCGTCCAGCCGCCCGTGCCATCGCCGCCCGGGGTGTCGCGACCCGCCGACGCCTCGTCCGTCAACGCGTCCGAGAGGGCCTGGCGGCTCGCCAACCAGGTCAGACCGTCGCTCGCCACGGCACCGAGTGTCCTCCCTCACACCGAGCCCGCTCAACCGGGAGGGTCGGCCATTCACCCGGCCGAGAGGCACCGAGACGCGTGGTAATCAGCCGCCCACCGCTTTCGGTGACGGGGCGTGACGCCACAGCCTCGGCCAGTCCACCCCGAGATCGCGGGCCAGCTCACGCAGCAGAGGCACCGACACCCCGACGACGTTGTGGTGGTCGCCGTCGATCGCGCGCACGAACGCCGCGCCCAGGCCGTCGATGGTGAACGCCCCGGCCACCGCCAGCGGCTCGCCCGAGGCGACGTAGGCCTCGATCTCGGCGTCGCTCAGGTCGGCGAAGTGCACCGTGGTCGCGGCCACCGAACCGACGCACCCGCCGCCGCGCGCGGTGTCGAGCAGCCAGTGCCCGGTGTGCAGGACGCCGCTGCGCCCGCGCATCCGCTGCCAGCGCCGGCGCGCGTCGTCCGGGTCGGTCGGCTTGCCCATCACCTCGCCGTCCAGGTCGAGCATCGAGTCGCAGCCCAGCACCAGCGTGGACGAACCGTCGGCCGCGGCGAGCGATCCGGCGACGTCCTCGGCCTTGGCCCGGGCCAGGACCAGCACGACGTCCTCGGCCTCGGTCACGCCGTACCGGGCGACCACGTCGTCCTCGTCGACCGCCGAGACCACCACCTCGGGGTCGAGCCCGGCGGCACGCAGGGTGCGCAGCCGGGCGGGGGAAGCGCTGGCCAGGACCAGGCGGATCGGGCGCGCGGGGGCATCGGAGGCCTCGAGAGTGGCGTCGGTAACCGTGCGGGGCATGGCCAGGAGGCTAGCCGCCGCGCCAGCATGGGGCGCATGTCCACCACGGGTCCGTTCTTCGCTGCGCCCAAGTACCTCGACCAGATGGCCGACGGGACGATCAAACAGGTCAATCCGTTCAGCGGCACCGAGGTGTGGACCGTGCCGGGCCGGGGCAACCGGCCGTTGGGGATCGCCTCGCCCGATCCCTCGCCGCTGCGCCCCGAGGACGACGGCCGGCACTGCGCGTTCTGCAGCGAGCGCTATCTCGACACCCCACCCGAGAAGGGCCGGCTGGTGCGGGACGGCGCATCGGCCGGCGGCTATCGCACCGTCACGGGGACGACGGTCGAGACGGTGCACGACAGCGTCGCCGAGTTCCGGCGCATCCCGAACCTGTTCGAGATCATCTCCTACGACTACTGGCACCGGAACTACGGCCACACGCTCCCCGAGGCGGCGCGGGCGCATCGGGACGCCTACGTCGCCACCACGGCGGGTCGCGAACACCTGCGCGGCCTGGTCGACACGCGGCTGCGTTCTGCCGGGGAGAACCTGGCCACGCTGACGACGGCCGCCCGGCTGCAGGTGGCGGACGGGTTCTTCGGCGGGGGGCATGACGTGATCGTCGCCCGGCGGCACTTCGTGGACGACGCCACGCACGATCACCAGTTGGCCTCGGCCGGGACGCTGACCCCGGACGAGCACTACGCCTACGTCCAGTTCACCGTCGAGGCGATGCGCGAGCTGTACCTGGCCAATCGCTATGCCCGCTACGTCGCGGTGTTCCAGAACTGGCTCAAGCCGGCCGGGGCGTCCTTCGATCACCTGCACAAGCAACTGGTCTCGATCGACGAACGCGGGGTGCAGGCCGAGCTCGAGGTGCAGCGGGTGCGGGCGAATCCGAACCTCTACAACGAGGCGGCGGTGAACTACGCCGCCGCGCACAACCTGGTGGTGGCCGAGAATGATCACGCCATCGCCATCGCCGGGTTCGGCCACCGGTTCCCGGCCTTGGAGATCTTCTCCAAGAGCGGGCGCAGCCAACCGTGGAACCACAGCCCGGACGAACTACGGGCCATGTCGGACCTGATCCACGCCTGCCACGCCGCCACCGGCGCCGACGTGCCGAGCAACGAGGAGTGGCACCACAAGCCGCCGGACGTCGACGTGCCGATGCCGTGGCGCGTCGTCCTGAAGTGGCGGGTCTCGACCCTGGCCGGATTCGAGGGCGGCACCAAGATCTACCTCAACACCATCTCGCCCACCTCGGTACGCGACCGGGTGGTCGACCGGTTGTTCCGGCTCAAGGACGAGGGCCGCATCGCCCCGATGCGGATCGCGTTCGAGTGCTCGTGCGCGCCGAATGTGTTGCGGTACAACCCCTCCGTACGCCACGGAGCGATGAACGATCCCGAGTTCTGAGGGTCCCGGCGATCAGGACCATCCAGGTCAGCCGTACATCTCCTCGATCAGCTCGTTGTACGAGCGCATCACCACGGCGCGCTTGATCTTCAGGCTCGGGGTGAGCTCGCCCGAGGCGACGTCGAGCTCGCGCGGCAGGATCCGGAACTGCTTGATCTGCTCCCACCGGTTGAGGGTCAGGTTGACCTCGTCGATGGCCGTCTGGATCAGCTCGCGCACCCGCGGGTCGGTGTTCACCTGGTCGACCGCCACGCCGTGGGCCTGACTCCAGGACGTGGCGGCGTCCAGATCGAGGGCGACCAGGGCGCCGGGGAACTTGCGTCCGTCGGCGATCACCACCACCTGGCCGATCAGCGGACTGGAGGCCTTGATCGAGCCCTCGATCAGGCTCGGGGCGATGTACTTGCCACCGCTGGTCTTGACCAGGTCCTTCTTGCGGTCGGTGATCTTGACATAGCCGTCCGCGTCGACCTCGGCGACATCCCCGGTGGCCAGCCAGCCGTCAGGGCTGAGCACCTCGGCGGTCTGGTCGGGCAGGTTGTGGTACCCGCGCATCACCCCGGGCGAGCGGATCAACAGCTCGCCATCCTCGGCGATGCGCAGCTCGGTGTCGGGGAACGGGATGCCCACCGTGCCGATCCGGACGCCGCCCGGCCGGTTGACGATGCAGCCGCCCGAGGTCTCGGTCATGCCGTACCCCTCGAGGATCGGTAGTCCGGCGGCGGCGAACCACTCGGCGATCTGCGGGGCCAACGCGGCGCTGCCCGAGACCAGGATCTCGATCCGGCCGCCCAGCCGCTCGCGGATCTTGGTGAAGACCAGCTTGTCGGCCAGCCGGCGCTGCAGCCCGAGGATCGGCGGGATCGAGCGGCCGGCCTGTTCGCGGCGGACGCACTCGGTGCCCACCCGGAAGGCCCAGTCGAAGATCTTCGCCTTGGCCCCACCGGCCTCGGCGGTCATCGAGGTCACCCGGGCGTGCACCTTCTCGAAGATGCGGGGCGCCGCGGCCATGAAGGACGGCTGGATCGTCGCGAGATTGTCGACGATCTTGTCGATCCGGCCGTCCACCGCCGTGGTGAACCCGACGCCGTACTGGGCCGCGAGCAGCAGCTTGCCGAACGAGTGCGACAGTGGCAGCCACAGGAACTGCAGTTGGTCGGTGCGCACCACGCGGGTGTCCTCCACCGACTTGGCCAGGTAGACCCAGTTGCCGTGGGTGAGCTCGACACCCTTCGGCCGGCCGGTGGTGCCCGAGGTGTAGAGCAGCGTCGACAGGTGCTCGGGCAGCACGCCCGCCACCGCATCGTCCACCGCGGTGGGGTGGGCCTCGAGGTGGCGTCGGCCCTGCGCCTGCAGCTCGTCGAAGGTGATCACCCAGCCCTCGTCCCAGCTGCCGTCGGGTGCGGCGGCGGGCATCCCGGCCGGGTCGATCACCACGACGAGCCGGATGGCGGGCAGCTCGGCCCGGGAGCGCTCCAGTTTGGCCACCTGCCCGGCATCCTCGACCACCGCGATCACGGCGCCCGAGTCGGCCAGGATGTAGGCGACGTCGGATTCCTGGGTGTTGGGGTACACCGCTGCGGTGGCGCCCCCGGCCAGGGCGATGCCCAGGTCGACCAGGATCCACTCCAGCCGGGTCATCGAGACGATGGCCACCCGGTCCTCGTGGCTCACGCCGTGAGCCAGCAGGGCGGCCGCGATCTCGCGCGCCCGCCCATCGGTCTGACTCCAGCTCAGCGACGTCCAGCCCGATCCGTCCGGCGTCCGGAACGCCTCGCGGTCGGGGAGCAGCCGAACCCGCTCACCGAACAGGCTGGCCAGGGTGTGCGACATGTGGGCCTCCACATCGAGGGCGAGTGCTGCGCACATCATGCTGCTTGGTTGCCCTGCGCCGCCATGCGATCAGCGGTGGATTCGCTCGCGTCCCGCGTAGATGTTGAACCCGGTGCCGCGCGAGAACCCGATCAGGGTCAGTCCGGTCTCGCTCGCCAGGTCGACCGCCAGGGAGGACGGTGCCGACACCGCCGCCAGCACCGGGCACCCCGCGGTCACGGCTTTCTGCACCAGTTCGAAGGAGGCCCGGCCGCTGACCTGCAGCACCGCCCCGGTCAGCGGCAGGCGGCCCTGCTGGAGCGCCCAGCCCACGACCTTGTCCACGGCGTTGTGCCGGCCCACGTCCTCGCGCAGGCAGAGCAGCTCGCCGTCCGGGGTGAACAGACCCGCCGCGTGGACGCCGCCGGTGCGGGCGAAGGCGCGTTGTCCCTCGCGCAGTCGGTCGGGCAACGTGGCGAGGACGGCGGCGTCGAGCCGGATGTCGTCCGCCGACACGTCCGTGGTGCACCGGTCGCGGACCTGGTCGATCGACTCGGTGCCGCAGATGCCGCAGGCGCTGCTCACCCGGCGGGCCAGGGCGCGGCTCGGCGGGGCGACGTGTCGGGCCAGGCCCACCTCGACCACGTTGTAGGTGGGGTTGCCGTCGGCGTCCAGTGCGGCGTCCGGGCAATGGCGTGCCGCGGTGACGTCGTCCGCTGAGGTGATGACCCCGTCGCCGAGCAGGAATCCCAGCGCCAGCTCGAGGTCGTGGCCCGGGGTGCGCATGGTGACGGTGAAGGGTTCGCCCTCCGGGGCGCCCGCGTGGAGCAGCCGGATCTCGAGCGGTTCCTCGACGGCGAGCGTGTCGGCGCGATCGTGCATGCCGGCGTCCGGCCCCTCGATACGCACCCGCGTCACCGGACGCCGCGTGGTCATGGACACCGGCGCATCGTACGTTCGGTTCTGCCGCGTCGCTCGCGGCCAGCTGTTCGTGGTGAGGGCTCACTTCACCCATGCCCTGGTGATCATGCAATCCGTGCACGCGCTCAGATCGACGGCGTGCACGGATTGCATGATCACGGAGGTGGTGCGGCGGTCAGTGGATGAGCATCACGGCGACGCGTTCGGCATCGCTGCCGCATGCCGGGCAGGGGGTGCTGGCGGGCTCGGTGCCCTCGGGGAAGCGGACGTCGAAGTGATGCTCACGGCCGCCACCGGCCGGGCAGACGGGGGTGGTGCACTGATAGCGAACAGGGGTCATGGGATCCTCCGCGGGAGTGGATCGGCTCGGGCTGATCGGGGAGCCCGTCGTCAGCGACGGGGCCGGGGCGTTCCGTCCGTGGAATCACGACACGAGCCATGATCGAGATCGGCTCGGGTCTGAATGGTGCAGTCGTCGAAGGCATGGTCCAGGGCGGCCTGACGGCTGTCCTGGATATACCCACGGGCGCTGCCCGCCAAACATGTTCGGTGGGCCTCGTCGGTCGAGGTGAGAGATGACAACGATTGCGTGAGAAGGTGATTGCGCGCTTTGTGTCGGGATTGGTCCGATCTGGGCGTGCACTCGCGATGGCGGGTGATCAGCCGGCCGACCGAGGCACTCCCATGCCGGGGTCGATACGGGTCGGCCCGTTCTTGCCCGGTCGCACGTCGAAATCGAAGATCGCCGTCGGGATGTAGACCGTCGAACACGAATTCGGAATGTCGACCACGCCCGACAACCTGCCCTCGATGGGGGCGGCACCCAGGATCATGTAGGCCTGGATGTCGCTGTACCCGAAGGACTGCAGGTAGTCGATCGCGTGCAGGCAGGCCCGCTGGTAGGACAGATGGCTGTCGAGGTAACGCTGCTCGCCGTCCAGGGTCACCGAGGTGCCCGAGAAGGCCAGCCACTGGCTGTACTGCGGGTCGACGTTGCCCGGCATGAAGATGGCGTTCTCGCCGACCCCGTAGGCCGCCATGCCGCCCTTGATCAGGTCGACGTGCAGGTCCATGAACCCGCCCATCTCGATGGCCCCGCAGAACGTGATCTCACCGTCGCCCTGGGAGAAGTGCAGGTCGCCCATCGACAGGTTCGCTCCGTCGACGAAGACGGGATAGAAGACCCGGGTTCCCTTGGTGAGGTTCTTGATGTCCTGGTTGCCGCCGTTCTCGCGCGGCGGGGCGGTACGGGCGGCCTCGGCCGCGACCCGATCGAAGTCGGCGCCGGTCAGGCTGCCCAGGATGGCGCTGTCCGGCAGCGGCGGTAGGGCCAGTGGCGGCACCCGGTTCGGGTCGGTGTCGATCAGGGCCTGTTCGCGGGCATTCCACCGCGCCAGCAGAGCCGCCGAGGGTGCGGTACCCATCAGGCCCGGGTGCACGATGCCGGTGAACGAGACACCGGGGATGTGGCGCGACGTGGCCACGCCGCCGCGGAAGTCCCAGATCACCTTGTAGGCGTCAGGGAACTGCTCGGTCAGGAAGCCGCCCCCGTTGCGGGTGGCGAACACGCCGGTGTAGCCCCAACCCTGACCGGACAGCGGGCCGGAGTCCTCCTGCGGGATCGGGCCGACGTCCAGGATGTCGACGATCAGCAGGTCACCGGGCTGGGCACCCTCGACCGCGATCGGACCGGAGAGCACGTGAACGCCCGCCAACGGGGCATTGAGGATGTCGTCGGCGGAGTCGTCGTTGTGGATCGCGCCGTCGAACCACTCGCGACAGTGCACCCGGAAGGAGTCCCCGGGCTTGACGTGCACCTGCGCCGGGATGTCCGGGTGCCAGCGGTTGTGGCCGACGATGGCCTGATCGGTGAACGATTTCGTCGAGTCGAGCGGGAAGACGACCTGAGGCATGGCGAGCTCCTTCGAGCAGTGAGTCTGATCAGGCAGCGGCAGGTGCCGAAGCCGTTGGGACCGTTGCGGTTTCGCGAAGTCTCAGATAGAGCAGGCCGAACACGACCAGGCCGAACACGGCATAGCCGACGGCCCAGGCGGTGTTCGTGCCCTTCCAGTTGCCGGTGAGCAGCAGGAAGGCCGGCAGGACGCCGGTGACCCACCCCTGGACGGCCGCCACGCCGCCGGTGAAGCGGGTGAGGTGCTCGGCGCCGCGGGCCAGTACCAACCAGAACAGGGCCCAGAGGAAGGCCCAGTAGAGCCAGATGACGCCGAACGTCGCGTCCGTGGGGCTCCGCGTGAAGCTCAGGTAGGCGAACACCACGGCGCACACGGCGACGAAGCCGGAGAACCAGCCCAGCCCGCTGCCGTCCAGACCGAAGAACAGGTTGAAGGCGACGTAGAGGTAGGTGAAGCCGAACAGGTACAGGCCCGAGGCACCGAGGATCTGCTCGGCGTTCCCGTCGGCGGTGACGATCAGATAGGTGGGCGTGAACACCTGCAGCAGACCGACGAACACGTTCATCGGTGCCGCCGCCGTGCCCTTCACCCACCCCAGCAACATGGCGCCGTTGATGAACAGGACGGCGCCGACGTAGAGCAGCCCGACACTGCCCATGGCACACCTCCGGGGATGGGAGGGGACGGGAATGGAGGGGAATGCGTGGGGATGCGAGGGATGGTTCGCGCTGCGGGCTCGTCAGGGACGAGGCAGCCTCGCCAGGGCAGGGTTGACCTGTGGCTCGACCTGGCGGTTCGCCCGGCGGGTGGAGCCGGTGCGAGGTGGCGGTCCGGCCACGACCTCGGGCTCGACCCGCGAACGCTGCGCGGCGTCCAGCGCCGCGGTCAGCCCTCGGGGGGTCAGGGCCAGCCGTGGCGGGGTGAACACCCGGACCGCATCAGTCCCACAGGTGGGGCACGCCAGGGTGGCCGGCGCCGTCCCGATCGGGAACGTGGCATCGAAGCCAGGGTCGCTCTGCGCAGTGGAAGGGCAGGTGGTGGCGGTGCAGCGGTAGGCGAACGTTGCCATGGCACCCCCTGAGGTCAGGAGCAGTGACCGAACGGCATCCGAGCTGGGTTGGATGATTGGTCAATGGTCCTCATTGAGGGCTAATGAGTCAATAGTCCTATATCGCGCGACGGCGTTGAGCTCGGGAGGGCGTGGTAGTCATGGGTGATGCTGCTGCGCCAGTTGGAGTATGTGACGGCCTTGGCGCGAGAGCGTCACTTCGCCCGAGCCGCCGCGGTGTGCCACGTGAGCCAGCCGTCGTTGTCGGCCGGGATCGCGAAGCTCGAATCCGAACTGAAGGTCACGATCGTGGTGCGGGGCAGGCGGTTTGCCGGATTCACCCCGGAGGGTGAACAGGTCGTCAGCTGGGCTCGCCGCATCCTGGCCGATCGCGACGGACTGGCCCAGGAGTTGGCTGGGTTGCGCCGCGGCGTCGGGGGCCTGTTGCGGGTCTGCGCCATCCCGACCGCCGTGGTCACCGCCTCGATGCTCACCAGCGCGCTGTGCCATGCCCACCCGGGGGTTCGGGTGCGGCTGGACTCCGGGTCGAGCCGCGACATCGTGCGCCGGCTGGTCGATCTCGACCTCGACGCCGGGCTGACCTACACCGACAACGAGTCCTTGGGTGACGCCATCCGCGTCGTCCCGCTGTATCGCGAGCACTATCTGGCGTTGACCCCGGACGACGGCCCGCTGGGTGAGCGAGCCGAGGTCACCTGGGCCGAGGTCGCCGCGCTGCCGTTGTGCTTGTTCAGCCGCGACATGCAGCACCGGCGGATCCTGGACGGCTGCTTCGCCGAGACCGGGGTCGAGGTCACCCCCGCGGTCGAGACCGACTCGGTGGCGGCGCTGTACGCCCATGTCGCCTCGCGTCGGTGGTCCACGGTGATCGCGCACGTCTGGCTGGCCACGTTCGGGGTGCCCGAGGGGATGCGGGTGGTGCCGATCACCGGCGTCGAACGCACCCCCCAGGTCGGGCTGGTGCTGGCCGGTCGTGACCCGGAAGCCCCGTTGGTGCGGATGCTGCGCGACATCGCGGCGCAGGAGGATCTGGCCGGCCGGCTCGAGAGGCTGCGGCAGCGGTACCCGGGGGCGCCGTCCCTGGATTGATAGATGACGCCTATCAATCGATAGTCAGAAACGTCGCCGACGCGCTCGCGTGGCAGCGCCGGACGAGCCACCATGGCAGGGAGGTCTGTGTCGCCCGTCACGGTCCCTGCGGCCGGTCAGGCAGAGCCACGATGTCAGCGTCGAACGAGATCAGCGTTGATCGAGATCAGCGTTGATCGAGATCAGTGAGGTGAGTGGTGGCCGGCAACCGCCCGGTTGCGGAGGTGGTGGCAACCGCCGTTGCCGCCCATCGTGACGAACCAGGACCCCTGCTCGTGGTGCTCCAGGCCGTGGTGGCCGAGTTGGGTCACGTGCCGGACGCCGCGATCCGGCCGATCGCCGAGGCGCTGAACCTCTCCCGGGCGGAGGTGCACGGCGTGATCAGCTTCTATCACGACCTGCGCATCGAGCCGCCGGGCCGCGTCGTGGCCCAGGTCTGTCGGGCCGAGGCCTGTCAGTCGGTCGGCGCGAATGCCGTGCTGGACGGCGCCGCCGAGCGGCTCGCGGTGAAGGTCGGCACCACCGCCGAGGACGGCGCGCTGACCCTCGACGAGGTGTTCTGCCTGGGCAACTGTGCCCTCGGCCCGTCAGCCCTGATCGACGGCCGACTGCACGGCCGCCTGACCGCCGACAGATTGTCCGCGTTGATTCAGCAGCGCCTGCAGCAGACCGCCGCCCACGAGGCGGGAGCGACGGCATGAGCCAGAACCCACCCGCGGACCTGCGGATCCTGTTCGTCCCCTGCGACAGTGCGGCGCGTTCCGTCGGCGCCGACGAGGTCGCCGACGCGCTGGCTGCGCCGGCCGAGCAGGCCGGGTTCACCCTGGTGCGCAATGGATCGTGGGGCCTGCTCTGGCTGGAGCCATTGGTGGAGGTGATGGACGCCGCGCAGGTGCGCCACGCGTTCGGACCCGTCACAGCGGCCGATCTACCGGGATTGCTGGAGGCCGGGATGCTCACCGACCCGGCGGCCGCCGTCCACCCGTTGGCGCTCGGCCCGACCGAGCAGCTGCCCGCGCTGCGCGAGCAGCAGCGGGTGAGCTTCGCCCGGGTGGGCGTGATCGGTCCGCTGTTCCCCGAGCACTACCTGGCCCACGGTGGCCTGGTCGGACTGCGTCGGGCGCTGGAGCTGTCGCCGGCCCAGGTGGTCGAGGAGGTCACGGCGTCCGGGCTGCGGGGGCGCGGTGGCGCCGGATTCCCGGCCGGGATCAAGTGGAAGACGGTGCTCGACGCGCCGGGTGAGACCAAGTACATCGCCTGCAACGCCGACGAGGGCGACAGCGGCACCTTCGCCGACCGGATGCTGATGGAGGGTGACCCGTTCTCGACCCTCGAGGGCATGGCGATCGCCGCCTGGGCGACCGGGGCCACGCAGGGGTTCATCTACATCCGCTCGGAATACCCCGATGCCATCACCACGATGCGCTCGGCGATCGAGATCGCTTATGCCCGAGGCTGGTTGGGGCATTCGGTGCTCGGCTCGTCGCTCTCCTTCGACGTCAGCGTGCGGGTGGGGGCGGGTGCCTACATCTGTGGCGAGGAGACCTCGATGCTGTCGAGTCTCGAGGGACGCCGCGGCGAGGTGCGCGCCAAGCCGCCGCTGCCCGCCCTCGAGGGACTGTTCGGCAAGCCGACGGTGGTGAACAACCTGCTCACCCTGGCCACCGTGCCGGCCATCTTGGCGGACGGTGCCGAGGCCTATGCCGCGTTGGGCGTGGGGCGTTCCCGGGGCACTCAGGTGTTCCAGCTGGCCGGCAACATCGCTCGCGGCGGCATCGTCGAGACCGCGTTCGGCGTCAGCCTGGGTGAGCTGGTCGAGCGGTGGGGCGGCGGGACGGCGTCCGGCCGACCGATCGGTGGGGTGCAGGTGGGCGGCCCGCTGGGCGCGTACCTGACGCCGGAGAAGTTCGACCTGCCGATGGACTACGAGGCGTTCGCCGCGGCTGGGGCCATGGTCGGCCACGGCGGCATCGTGGTCTTCGACGACACCATCGACTGGGCCGCCCAGGCCCGGTTCGCGATGGAGTTCTGCGCCGCCGAGTCGTGCGGCAAGTGCACCCCGTGCCGCATCGGGTCGACCCGCGGCGTCGAGGTCATCGACAAGATCACGGCCGGTATCGACCGTGAGGCGAATCTGCAGTTGCTGGACGACCTGTGCGAGCTGATGACCGACGGCTCGCTGTGCGCCATGGGCGGTCTGACGCCCATGCCGGTCAGAAGCGCTGTGGACCAATGGCTCCGGGCCGGCGATGACGCTGTGAACCGGCAGCCGCAGGAGGTGGCTCGATGAGCCTGACCGACGAACGCGATCTGGGAACCCCTGCCCGCGAGGGCGAGGCGACCACCACGGTGACGATCGACGGCCACGAGATCAGCGTGCCCGCCGGGACCTCGGTGTTGCGGGCCGCGGCGCTGGCCGGCGTCGACATCCCCAAGCTGTGCGCCACCGACTCGTTGGAGGCGTTCGGGTCGTGCCGGATGTGCCTGGTCGAGGTGGACGGCGCCAAGGGCACCCCGGCGTCCTGCACCACGCCGTGCCGCGAGGGCATGCAGGTGCACACCGACACCGACACGTTGCGTCGCCTGCGGCGCAACGTGATGGAGCTGTACATCTCCGACCACCCGCTGGACTGCCTGACCTGCGCGGCCAACGGCGACTGCGAACTGCAGGACGTGGCCGGGGTGGTCGGGCTGCGCGACGTCCGGTATGGATATGCGGGGGAGAACCACCTCGACGCGCCCACCGACGACTCCAACCCCTACTTCAGCTTCGAGTCGAGCAAGTGCATCGTCTGCTCGCGGTGCGTGCGGGCCTGCGACGAGGTGCAGGGCACCCTGGCGCTGACCATCGTCGGCCGCGGCTTCGACTCCAAAGTGGCTGCCAGCGAGGGGGGTTCGTTCTTCGACTCCGAGTGCGTCTCGTGTGGGGCCTGCGTGCAGGCCTGCCCGACCGCGACCCTGAGCGAGAAGAGCCTGATCCAGATCGGTACACCCACCCGATCGGTGAAGACCACCTGCGCCTACTGCGGCGTCGGGTGCTCGTTCCGGGCCGAACTGTCCGGCGACACCGTGGTGCGCATGGTGCCCGACAAGGACGGCGGCGCCAACGAGGGCCACTCCTGCGTCAAGGGCCGCTTCGCCTGGGGGTATGCCACCCACAAGGAGCGGGTCACCGCCCCGATGATCCGCGACTCGGTGGACCAGCCGTGGCGTGAGGTCGGCTGGGACGAGGCCATCGCCTACACCGGACGGCGGTTGCGCGAGATCCAGGATGCCCACGGCGTGAGCGCGATCGGGGCGATCACCTCCTCGCGGTGCACCAACGAAGAGGTCTACGTCGTCCAGAAGATGGTGCGGGCGGCGTTCGGCAACAACAACGTCGACACCTGCGCCCGGGTCTGTCACTCACCGACCGGGTACGGGTTGAAGCAGACCTTCGGCACCTCGGCCGGCACCCAGAACTTCCGGTCGGTGGCCAAGGCCGACGTCATCCTGCTGATCGGGGCCAACCCGACCGACGGCCACCCGGTGTTCGCCTCGCGCATGAAGCGCCGGCTGCGGCAGGGCGCCAAGTTGATCGTGGTCGACCCGCGCCGCATCGACCTGGTGCGCTCACCGCACATCGAGGCGTCCCATCACCTGCAGCTGCAGCCCGGCACCAATGTCGCGGTGGTCAATGCCCTGGCGCACGTGATCGTCACCGAGGGTCTGATGGACGCCGCGTTCGTCGCGGAGCGCTGCGAGGGCACCGACGAGTGGGTCGAGTTCATCTCGCGGCCCGAGAACTCACCCGAGGCGATCGAGGAGATCACCCGCGTCCCGGCGTCCGAGATGCGTTCTGCGGCACGGCTCTACGCGAGCGCACCCAATGCGGCCATCTACTACGGCCTGGGCGTCACCGAGCACTCGCAGGGCTCGACCATGGTCATGGGCATGGCCAACCTGGCGATGGCCACGGGCAACATCGGTCGCGAGGGTGTCGGGGTCAACCCGTTGCGTGGCCAGAACAACGTGCAGGGTTCGTGTGACATGGGCTCGTTCCCGCACGAGCTGCCCGGGTACCGGCACGTCTCGGACGACACGGTGCGGTCGGTGTTCGAGACCCTCTGGGGCCGTGAGCTTGCGGCCGAGCCGGGGTTGCGGATCCCGAACATGTTCGATGCCGCGATCGACGGCACGTTCAAGGCGCTCTACATCCAGGGTGAGGACCTGGCGCAGTCCGACCCGAACACCCGCCACGTGATGGCGGCGCTGGGTGCGCTGGAGTTGGTCGTCGTCCAGGACCTGTTCCTGAACGAGACCGCCAAGCTGGCCCACGTGTTCTTGCCGGGGACGTCGTTCCTCGAGAAGGACGGCACGTTCACCAACGCCGAGCGGCGGATCAACCGGGTGCGTCCGGTGATGGATCCGAAGAATCTCGACTCGGCCGGGGTGTTCAAGCACGAGTGGCAGATCGTGTGTGACGTGGCCCAGGCCATGGGGTACCCGATGAGCTACGAGCACTCGAGTCAGATCATGGACGAGATCGCGATCACCACGCCGACCTTCGCCGGGGTCAGTTTCGCGCGCCTCGACGCCACCGGATCGGTGCAGTGGCCGTGCAACGACGCCGCGCCCGACGGCACGCCGATCATGCACGTGGAGAAGTTCGTGCGCGGCAAGGGGCATCTGATCCCGACGCCGTACGTGCCGACGGAGGAACGCTCGACGCGCAAGTTCCCGCTGATCCTGACCACGGGGCGCATCCTGAGTCAGTACAACGTCGGCTCGCAGACCCGGCGCACCGAGAACGTGCGCTGGCACGCGGAGGACGTGCTCGAGATCCACCCGCACGATGCCGAGGTGCGCGGGATCCGGGACGGCGACGCGGTGCAGCTGGCCTCGCGGGTGGGCGCGACGGTGCTGCACGCTCAGATCGCCGACCGGATGCCGGTGGGTGTGGTGTACACGACGTTCCACCACCCGGTGACCGGCGCCAACGTGGTGACCACCGAGCACTCCGACTGGGCGACCAACTGCCCGGAGTACAAGGTGACCGCGGTGCAGGTCGAGCCGGCCACCCGTCTGGAATCGGAATCCGTTGCCGGGCAACCTCATGCCTCGGGCGCATCGACCCAGGTGCGATTGGCCAACGACCTGGCCGCGCAGTTCACCCAGGTCGCTCAGGTCGCCCACGAGAAGGCGGTGGCCGCCATCGCCGGGCACCTGCGGGACTCGTGGGAACCGCGGATGCGCGCCCAGCTGGCCGCTCACGTAGCGGCCGGTGGTGAAGGGCTCGACCCGTTGGTGGTCGAGGCGGTGACCGCATCGGCCCCTCTCCCGCGGTGATCACGCGGGGTGGGACGACCTATGCTGCCCGGCATGGCTGAGACGCTGCACCTGACCGCGACGCTGGAGAAGCGTGGCCCCGCGGGGGCCTTCATCCTCACCGACGAGCAGGTGGCCGCCCTGGCGGACGGCGCCAAGACGTTCCCGGTGACGGTGACCGTCAACGGCCACGCCCTGGCCTTGCGGCTCGCACGGATGGGCGGCGAGAACCTGATCGGGCTGAACAAGGCGATGCGGGCCGAGGCCGGCGTCGAGGTGGGAGAGAGGCTCGAGGTCGAGATCGCCGCGGACGCCGCGCCGCGCACCGTCGAGGTGCCGGACGACCTCGCGGCGGCCCTGGCCGCCGATGAGCAGGCCGCCGCGGCGTTCGAGAAGCTGGCCTACTCGCACCGCAAGGAGTACGTCCGCTGGGTCACCGAGGCCAAGCGCGAACAGACCCGCGCCGACCGGATCGCCAAGGCCGTCGAGATGGTGCGCGCCGGTCAGACCCGCTGAGTCGTAGCCTGACGGCATGATCACTGCTGCGCCCGATCATCTCCACCTGGTGTTGCGGGGCGAAGGCCTCGACGAGGTCGAGGCGTTGCCGACCCCGCGCGTCCTCCAGCGCGGCGCCGTCCGGGCGGTGATCGAACGGGACGGTCTGCTGCTGATGGCCCACTCGACCGTCGTGGGCGACTACGGCTTCCCGGGTGGCGGTATCGAGGACGGCGAGAGTCTGGACGACGCGCTCCGCCGCGAACTGCGTGAGGAACTCGGTGCCGAGCTGCTGGAGGTGGGCGAGCACCTGGGTACCGTCGTGCAGCGCCGGCGGTCGATCTTCCCGGCGGAGGCCGACATCTTCGAGGCCACCCACCGCTATCTGGCGTGCCGCGTCGCCGAGGACCGGCACCCGGTGCGGCTGGAGGCCTACGAGCGTGAGCTCGGCCTGGTGTCGCGGTGGGTCACTCCGCAGTCGGCGCTGGTGGCCAACCGGGTGATCGCCGCCGAGTTGGTGGCCACCAACCCCTGGATCCCGCGGGAGATCGCGGTGCTGGAGTGGCTGATCGGTCGGGGCTGAGCCGGGCAACTCGCCCGGACGAGCCACCGCTCACGAGGCCGCGAACGCCCCGTAACCGCGCCACAGCCACATGCCCACCACCCAGGTGATCGCCCAGCCGGTCATCCAGAGCCCTGACCGGCGGCGGCCGAGGGAGAGCCAGCCTGCCAGGAACAGTGCCACCGGGAAGGTCGGCAGCAGCCAGGGCAGCAGGGCATCGGCCCGCGCCGACCACAGTTCGATCGACGGATCCGGGCCGGTGCGATAGGGGTAGGTCATCCAGTCATCGTCGGTGGGCACCCGTCCGAACAGGTCGGTGGCGGCCACCATGGCCCGGCTCCAGCAGTACCCACCGACCAGGTGCGCCGCGAGCCAGAGGGCTTGTGTGGCCGCCGCGGTCACGACCAGGGTGCGCTGCGCCACGCGGCGTCGTCCAGTGATCTCGGGGGCCGCGTCGGGGCCGGTAACCGTCGCCAACACCGCACGGCTCGGCCGGGGCGTCTCTAGATGGGTGCGGAGCAGGTCACGCGGCAGCTCGGCCCACAGTCGCCGGGGCGGGGTGCCGGTGCGCACCAGGTCGTCGTACAACTGGGCGGTCTGCTCGCCGAATCGTTCGCGGTGGGCGCGCGGGGCCAGCTTCAGCGCGGCGCGGTACCAGCCTGAGCCGCGGGGCCGGCGTCCGGGGCTCACGTCGTGCCCAGGGTGGGGCCGCTCGGCCGCCAGGCACGTCGGTCGATCCCGGCGTTTGCGGCCCGTTCGAGGACGGCGTGCAGCCGGTCGAGTTCGACCACCAGTTCGGCCCGGCCGCGCGGGGTGATCCGGTAGTAGCGCCGGCGGCTGTCGTCGAGCTCGGGGGCGGGGCGGTCGTCGACCTCCTCGACCAGCTTCAGGTCGAGCAGGCGGCCGATCGCGGTGTAGAGCGTGGCCGGACCCATGGTCTCGCCGGAAGCCTGGACCGCTTGCATGATCGCGTAGCCGTGGGCCTCACGGTCCACGAGGGTCACCAGGATTGCCGCCTGGGATGCCGGCATCGCCATGGGCCGAGTGTACGACAACTATGTCGAACAGCGATATAAAACGTCCCAGCTGGGACGTCCTGCCAGGACGTCCCGAGGGACGTCGGGCGGCCGGGGTCAAGCCCACGCCTCGGCGCGCCGATCCCTTGCTCGTCATGACCACGCACCCAGACATCCACCCCGAGCCGACGGTGGAGGCCGAGCCTGCCCAGGGCGGAGCACGGCTCTCGGCCCGAGTCCGCCGGCGGGTCCGGGAGCGTCCGCTGCGGCTGCTGCGGTTCCTGGCGGTTCGGGGCGCGGCACCGCTGGTGGTGCTCGGCGTCCTCGCCTGGGCTGTCGGGGTGTTGCACGGGCAGTTGCGGGGGTACCCCTGGTCTCGGCTGGGGCCGTCGATCGCCGAGATCGGTACCGGCCCGGTGCTGGCGTCCATCCTGGCCACCTGTGTGTCGTACCTGGCGATGACCGGCTACGACGCCCTCGCGCTGCGCTACGTCGAACACCGCCTGCCTTATCGCCGCTTCGCCGCCGCCTCGTTCGTGGCCACGGCCTTCGGTAACACCCTGGGCGCCTCCGCCGTCGTCGGGGCGGCCCTGCGGGCCCGGGTGTACTCGGCCTGGGGCGTGCCCGCCTTCGCGATCACGCGGATCGCGGTGTTCAACCTGATCACCCTGTCCCTGGGGTGCGGGGTGCTGGCCGCGGTCGGCATGGCGCACACCCCCGATCGGATCGGCCCGGCTGTTCACCTACCGCCCTCGGTGATGCTCGGCCTGACCGTGGCCCTGGTGACGGCGATCGCCGGCTATCTGCTCTGGTGCGGCGCCGGCAAACGGGCGCTCACCCTGCGGGACTGGCGCATCGACCGGCCCTCGCGCCGCCTCGCGCTCGCCCAGATCGTGCTCTCGACGCTCGAGTGGCTCTCGATGGCTGCGGTGCTGTTCGTGTTGTTGCCGGGCGGCGGGCTGGGCTTTCCGACCTTCGCCACCGTGTTCGTGGTCGCCACCGTCGCCGGTCTGGTCAGCAACGTGCCGGGCGGGCTCGGAGTGTTCGAGGCCGTCCTGCTCATCGGGCTGGGCGGGGCGGTGGCGCCGTCCGCGCTCGTCACGGCTCTCGTGGCCTACCGGATCATCTACTTCCTGCTGCCGCTCACCCTGGCCGCCGTGCTGCTGGCGGTGCTGGAGTCGCGGCGCACCACGGCCACCACGGACGGCGTGCTGGCCCGGGTCGGCGTGCTCACACCGTCCGTGCTGGGCCTGGCCGTCGCGGTACTCGGCGCAGGGCTGGTGATCACCGGGCAGGTGCCCGGGTACGCCAACCCCTCCGAGCTCACGGCGTTCACCGCCAGCCTGGCCGGGGTCGGCCTGATGTTGCTCGCCCGGGGTCTGCACCGCCGGCTGCGCGGCGCCCTGGTCGCCACGCTCGGCGTCCTGGTGGTGGTCCTGACCGCAGCCCTGCTCAGTGCGACACCCGTGCCGGCAGTGGTGTCGCTGCTGCTGATCACCTTGCTGGTGTTGGCGCGCGGGGCGTTCCAGCGCACCACGTCGGTCCTGTCGGACCCCCGGGGCTGGGTCTGGTCGCTGACCGTGGCAGGGGTGTGCTCACTGCTGGTGTGGTGGCACGACCTGTGGGTCGGCTCGCGGGCCGTCGGCGGACGTACCTGGCTGGAGGCCTCGGTCGGCCACGGCACCCCCGTCACCGTTCGGCTCGGACTGTCGGCCGGCGTGCTGGGGCTCGTGGTCGCCGGAACCCGGCTGCAGACCGTCGCCCGCCCGGCTCATGCCACCGCGACGGCCGCTGAACTCGTTCTCGCCGAACCGATTCTGGCCCAGGCCCGGACCAGCGACGCCTCGCTGCTGTGGACCGGTGACAAGCGGGTCCACTTCTCGCCCGGCGGCGGAGCGCTGCTGATGTACCAGGTGCGTCGTCGCAGCTGGGTGGTGATGGGCGACCCGGTCGGGGACGAGGCCGAGTTCGACGAGCTGCTCTGGTCGTTCCTCGACCTGTGCGACCGCAGCCTGGGGCGGCCGGTCTTCTACTGCGTGCACGAGGAGACGGCCGAGCTCTACCGGCGGCACGGGCTCACGCTGTCGAAGCTGGGGGAGGAGGCGGTCATCGACCTGACGACCTTCACCATGCAGGGCAAGAACCGGGCGAAGTTGCGTTCGGAGGTGCGCTCCAGCGAACGGGTCGGGGTGAGTGTCGAGCTCGTCGATCCCGAGCGGGTGCCCGAGGTGCTGGCGCAGCTACGGGTGGTCTCCGACATCTGGCTCGAGCAACGCAACGCGCGCGAGAAGTCGTTCTCGCTCGGTGCCTTCGACGAGGAGTACCTGGCCCGGTTCCCGATCGCGGTGGCCTGGCAGGACGGCCAGGTGGTCGCGTTCGCGTCGCTGTGGGCCAGTGGCGCTCGGCACGAGATCAAGGTCGACCTGATGCGCCGGCTGCCCGACGCGCCGCGCTGCGTGATGAGTCACCTGTTCGTGGCGGCGATGACCTGGGCGCACGAGCAGGGATTCGCCTCGTTCAGCATCGGCATGGCGCCGCTGTCCGGGTTGCGGCCCGAGCCCAGCGATGGCGACCCGGGTGAAACCGCCGATTCGCCGGCCGCGGCGACCTACTGGGACCGGATCGGCCACTTCCTGTTCAGCCACGGCGAGCACTTCTACAACTTCCAGGGGCTGCGCCAGTTCAAGGAGCGCTTCCACCCGCAGTGGCAGGCCCGCTACGTCGCCTCGCCCGGTGGGCCGGCGCTGCCGTCGATGATGCTGGACGTCGCGCGGCTCGTCGGTGGCGGTCTGCGCGGTGTGGTGGCTCGCTGAGGCATCCTCCGCGGACTAGGTGGAGGGTTAGGGCACGCAGACGGTGCCAAACTCGCCACCTTGTGCCCGAGGAACTCAGCGCTGGGCGGTACCGGAGCGCAGCAGGGAGCCGCGTCCGGTGGGCCACGGGGATGTGCCGGCCTTCGAGCCGGGCACGGTGAACACGTCCAGGCCGTGATCGATCGAGGTGGTCACGATCTCGAGCGTGCCGTTGCCGTCCAGGTCGGCGATGGACGGCGCCGCCGCCACGCCGATGCCGTTGCCGTCGGCGGCCTGCTTCGGCAGGCGTTGGTCACTGATCTTCGCGCCCTTCGGTGACAGCACGACGAGCCGGCCACTGTTGGCGGCCAGGCCGTAGACGCCGAACACCAGCTCGGGCAGGCCGTCCTTGTTCAGGTCCGCGGCGACCACCTCGGAGGCGAACGTGCGGGCCTTGCCGGGCGCATATCCATAGCGCCACAACCGCTTTCCGGTCGAACTGATGGCGTACACGTAGCCGTCGGCACCCGGGAAGACGATCTCCGGCTTGCGGTCGCCGGTCAGGTCGACCAGCGTCGGTGCCGGGATGCCGCTGGGCGGGTACCAGTCGCCGTCCTTGCGCACGATCGGCTTGCCGGTCAGCGGCAACGTCTCGAACCCCTTGTGCCGCCGCCCGGATCGCACGCCCTTGCCCTGGGCACCGTCCAGCACCATGACGGCGTGGGCCTGGGTTTCGTAGGGTTCCTTCTTCTCGACGTTGGGGATGCCGATCACCTCGGCCCTGCCGTCGCCGTCCAGATCGCCCACCGAGGGCGGTGAGGCGGTCCACTGCAGCCAGCCGGTGGTCTGCACGTTCGGCCAGTCACCGCTGTGGGCGTGCTGGTGCCGATCCTCGACAGTGGGCGAGAGCCAGCGGATGAACTGCCCCCAGCCGAGCCGCTTGCCGGCAAACCCGCTCTGGCGGTTGGTGTACCAGGTCGAGGCCAGCACCGAGGTGCCGTCGTGGTTGAACAGGTTGATCTGGTGGTTGTCGTAGGTGACGACGATCTCGAGCTGCTTGTCGTCGTCCAGTTGACCGATGCCCACGTTGAGGCCGTAGGCGCCGTAGCCGTGATTGCCGTAGCCGTTGAAGTCGGCGTCGTTTCCGCTGCCGCGCAACGTGTTGTAGCGCGGCCAGGCCGGCTTGTGACCGCCGGCGGGTTGGTAGAGCCGGCCGGTGGCACTGAAGACGAACACCTGCGCACCGGTGCTGGAGGTGTTGGTCGTGGTGGCCACCACCTCGATGCTGCCGTTGCCGTCCAGATCGGCTGCGGCCAGGCCGCGCACCTCCGGGGTCTGGCCGCCGCTGGCCACCGACGCGGGCCAGCCCTTCTTCACGATCAGCTTGCCGGAGCGCCACTCGTAGGCGCCCACACTGCCGTTGCCGCCGACCACGATCTCGCGCACGCCGTCGCGGTCGAGGTCGGCCACCACGGACGGCGCGTAGCTGCGGCCCTGGGTCGCGGTGCCGGTGGCCAGCCGCTTGCCGGCCGCGGAGTAGACGTAGGTCGAATAGAACGGGGCGACGATCTCGAGCTTCTTGTCGCCGGTGAGGTCGACGAGGGCGGGGGAGGAGAACCAGCCGGTCTGGCCCGGGTCGATCCGTCGCACGAACACCGGGGCCTTCACCGCGGCGGCGCGGGTGAGTGCCGCGCCCGCACTCCCCGAGCCCGTGGCGGGCGAGCCGGACGCCACGAGTGCGCTGCCCGAGGTGGAGGGTGCGGCAGCAGCCAGGGCCAGGGCCGCGGTGGACGGCGAGACCTCCGGCGCGGCGGCCGGATCGGGCGACCCGCCACAGGCGGCCGTGAGGGTGAGGGTCAGCGTCGACAGGCAGATCACGGCGGCTCGGTGCCGGGCACGGGGGAGGGCATCGGGTCGACCGTTCGGGGTGCGGCTGTGCCGTGCGAAGATCACGCGGGGAACGGTAGTCGCCGGTGCGTCGTGCCTCGGTTATCGCGGCGTCAAGGCTTCGACCAGGTGTGCTGCTGGGCGTGGCTCAGGGCTGTGAGCGTCGACTGCGGGCCACCATGGCGCCGATCCCGGCCATCATCGCCAGCACGGCGGCCACCGAAACGATGATCTTCGTGGTGGAGTTGCCGCCGACCGCGGACTCGACCGGCGCGGGCTGTGTCGTCGCCGCGGGCACGGATGACGCTGCCGGCGAGGGGGCCACCACGGAGGGGGTTGCGGAGGCTGCGGCCGGAGTGGAGGCGGCCACGTTCTGGCCGATCACGGTGAAGCCGAACTTGCCCGAGATGGGGTGGCCGTCGGCGCTGGTCACCCGCCACAACACGGTGTACTCACCGCTGGTCGCGCCGTCCGGCATGGGCGAGCTGATCACCGGACCGTTCGTGGTCACGGTCAGGGCGGTGGCACCGGCGGGGCCGGTCAGGCGCAGCTGAGCCGTGCCCTTCAGCACGTTCTCGGTGAAGGTCATCTTGATCTCGGGTGGGGGAACGCTGAGGACCGATCCGTCCGCCGGCTCGATGGAGCGGACGCCGGAGTGGGCCTGTGCGCTGGCCAGTCCCCACCCGAGCAGTGCGCTCAGGGTCACGACGAGGACGGCGACGACCCTGCCGAGCCGGGTCCACGAGCCAACAGGCGGGTGCGAGGGGACAGCGAACATGGGATCCATCCTGGCAGGTGCCGCGCGGCTGCGGCATGCGGTCGTCAGCTCACCGTGGCGGCGATCTCGGCCACCTCGACGGCGGCGCGCCGGTCCGCGGAGGTTGCGGCGGCCTCGAGCACGGTCTGCACCTGCAGTGCCGCGGCGAAGTCGGGCATGGGGGCGACCAGCGCCGCGTCCGGGCGGCCGGCGAGCGCCTCGAGGATGTCGGCCGCCTGGTGGGTGAACGTGTGCTCGTAGCCGATCGGATGGCCGGGCGGCCACCAGGCGCCGACCCAGGGGTGACCGGCCTCGCCGTCGCACACCTCGATGGTGGTCCAGCCCCGGACGGCGCGCTCGGTGGTGGCGTCGTAGACGTCGAGGCGTCCCATCTGGTCGAACCGGAACCGCAGCGCTCCGTGCTCGCCGTGGATCTCGAATCCGTGGGCGTTGTGGTGACCGGTCGCGAATCGGGTCGCCTCGAACGAGGCGGTGGCGCCGCCGTCCAGTTCGCCGAGGAAGAGCACCGCGTCGTCCACGGAGTGGCTGGGTACATACGTGCGCATCAGCGAGCCGGCGATGCGCTGCACCTTCTCGCCGGTGACGAACTGGACGGCGTCCACGATGTGCGCCGCGATGTCCCCGAGCGCCCCCGAGCCGGCGACGGTGGCATCGAAGCGCCACACGTCGTCCGCGCCGATGCCCCACTGCTGCAAGTAGATCGCCCGGACGTGGCGGATCGCGCCGAGGCGGCCCTGACGGACCAGTGCCCGGGCGAGCGCGATCGCCGGCACCCGGCGGTAGCTGAACCAGACGAAGGTCCGGACGCCGTGTGCCGCGGCGCGGTGGGCGGCGGCGGTCATCGCTGCGGCATCGGTGAGGGTGTGGGCGAGGGGCTTCTCGCAGGCCACGTGTTTGCGCGCCTCCAGGGCGCCGATGGCGGCCTCGGCGTGGACGTGGTTCGGGGTGCAGATGTCGACCAGCTCGATCGCCGGGTCGGTGATCAGCGCCGTGACGTCCGTGGTGGCGTGCTGCCAGCCCCAGCGGGCGGCGAAGTCGGTGGTGGCGGCGGCGTCGCGTCCGGCCACGGTGTGCATCACCGGGGTGAGAGCGGGATCGAAGAACCGGGTCACCTGGGACCAGGCGTTGGCGTGGGCACGGCCCATGAACTTGGTGCCGATCATGCCGATGGCGAGGTTCGTCGGTTCAGCCGTCATGGTCGACGACCATAGTTCGCGCAGCTTTCGGCGGCGAGCGATCATGCCCCTGGCAGGTGCATCCCGGGGTGTTCAGGAGCCGGACGGCGTCGCGCCGGTGAGGTCACCGGGGCCGATCGGGGTGAAGTAGCGACCCGTGGCCGGGTGACGGTGCAGGGTGGCCAGCGCGTCCAGACTCGTGGTCGGCGAACCGTGCGACCCGCTGAGAGTGAACAGTCGATCGCCGTTTCGGTAGGGCGTGTGGGGCATCGGGCCCGCCGTCGGATGAGTGGTGTCGAACACGACCTCGACCCGATTCGGGCCGGTCGATCGGGCGATCACCGGCCAGACCTCGCCGCGGTCGTGCCCCTCGGTGACCAGCGAGCCGATGGCGTTGCGCCCGTCCGCGGACAGGGTGGTCAGGAACAGTTCATGTCGCCGCCACGGTGTGGCGCCGTCCACCTCGGGCTGCTCCTCCCAGCGGTACGTGCCGAGGAAGGCAGCCAGCGGGCCGGCGCGGGAGGGAGCAGGTGACGGTCTCCGGGCCGACGTCGGAGCTGACACCGGGGATGACTCGGCCGCATCGGGGACCGGGGTCGCTCCTGACGAGGGCGGCTGCGGGGACCAGGGCGGCTGCGGGGACGAGGGCGATGGCGAGGACGAGGACACCGGCGTGCCGCCGTCGCGGCGGAGCAGTCCAGCTCCGCCGACCACGATGCCAACAGCGAGCGCGGCCCCGAGGATCGACGCTGCACGACGCATGCTGCGACCCAAACCCAGCCCGATGCTGGTGTCAAGGTCCGGGTCCTAACGGAGGGCTCTGAGCGTGAAGATCCGTGATCCGGCCTCTGAGTGGTCGCGTACCGTGACCACGTGCCCCAGTCCCCGTCGCGAGCAGAGGCCCTGGCAGGGCAGTTGCTCGACGCCCAGGTGGCCCACCACCTCGAACGGCTGACCGGGGATCGCCTGGTCTCGACCGTGGTGGGGCTCGCCGATGACCTGCTCTCGGCTGGCGGCCGTCACCGGATCGAGGACCTGGTCGACCGCGCGACGGTCACGGCGATCGTGGTGCGAGCCCTGGGCACCGTGCCGGCCAGTGCCGCAGTCGGCGGCGTGGTCGACCTCGTGGCCACGGTGCTGCACGACGGCCCCACCGGGGAGTACACGCTCGGGGAGTTCGTCGACCGCGAACGGGTCGAGGCCCTGTTCGACAGCGTTGTTGGCCTGCACCCGGTGCTGGAGCGGCTCGGGGAACGCTTGGCCGAAGTGCCCCTGGTGGGAACCATGGCCTCGCGTTTCATGACCCGCATCGTGGGCGAGGTGCTGCAGGCCAACAAGGCGGTGGCCGGCAAGGTGCCGGGGCTGGGCTCGCTCATGTCGCTCGGCACCAGTGCGGCCTCTCGGGTGATGGGTGCGGCGGACCGGCAGCTCGAGGGCCTGCTCGGGGACACCGTGGACAAGGGCGGCGCGTTCGCGGTGCGCCGGCTGAACCGGATCGTCATCGAGACGTTGCGCGATCCCACCACGCGCGCGGCGGCCCTGCAGGCCTGGGGCCTGCTCGCCCAGGAACAGGTGCCACGGAGCGACCGGGTGAGTCCGGAGCAGATCAGCGACGTGGCCGACGCCCTCTACGACCTGGCGATCGGGACGCTGGGATCCGAGCCGGCAGCGCACCTCGCCGAGGTGGTCATCCATGGCTTCTTCGACCGTTTCGGACGATATTCGCCCACGGAGCTGCTGGAAGAGTTCGAGCTGACCCGTGAGGATGTCGTCGAGGATCTGCTTCGCCTCGCCCCCAAGGTCATCGAGGCGTTGCGCGCGTCCGGCGATCTCGAGCGGTTGCTACGGGCGCAGCTCGAGCCGTTCTACTCCTCACCCGAGATCGGCGCCCTGCTCGGCTGACCGGTCTGGTCACACGTCCAGGATCTCCCGTCGTCCCCTCGTGCCGTGAGTCGACCAGGGCTGATCATCGAGAACCGTTGAGATGCAGGCGGACTGCGCGCTGGTCTCTGGCGTCAGATCCAGGGTCGCCAGTTCGGCGAGCCGGGCCTGGAGGTCGAGCAGCGCGGCACGCGCCTGCTGGGCGACGCGGGTGTGGAACGCCCGCGCGAACACGCTGGGATCGCCTTGCAGTCGGTCCAGCTCGGCCTGCAGCGCGGCCAGCCGTTGGTTGACGTCGTCCCCGGTGAGCAGTGGGTCGATCGGTGTCCCGGCGTCCGTCACCAGATCATTATCGGCACGTCACTGCAGATCGCCCGTCAAACCGGCTCATGCTCCGCGGGTGGCGGTCGAACTTCTGATGACAACGCTGTCGAGCGTCGCCTGCGGAGCATGAGCCGTCACCTGGGGAGCATGAGCCGGTTTGGTGGGTCAGCGGGGCCAGTAGGAGGTGCGCCAGCTGAGGGCTCCGGCGCCGTTGGGGCGGCCACCTTGGGCCGCCTGCATCTGGCGGTGGGAGTGGGCGGCGGTCCAGACCGACACGGGTTCCGTCCGGGCCTCGTCGCCGCCCCCGCCGCGGGCGGCGACGAGGGCGAGGATGACGGCGATCTCCTCCGCAGTGGCGTCCCCGCGGATCACTTTGAGCACGGGGCGGGGCGTGCCGTCGTCCGACAGTTTCTGGGTGTTCATCGCGACCTCATCGCCCTCACACGCTCACAGCGGGATGTTGCCGTGCTTCTTGGGCGGCAACGCCTCGCGCTTGGTGCGCAGCGACCGCAGCCAGCGCGCGATCTCGACCCGGGTGCGGGACGGCGCCACCACGGCGTCGACGTATCCGCGTTCGGCGGCGATGTACGGGTTCGCCAGTGTGTCCTCGTACTCGGTGACCAGCTGACGCCGCGCGGCGTCCACGTCGCCACCGGTCTCGGCCACCTTCTTCAGATCGCCGCGGTAGAGGATGTTGACCGCGCCCTGGGCGCCCATGACGGCGATCTGCGCGCTCGGCCAGGCCAGGTTCACATCCGCGCCGAGGTGCTTGGACCCCATGACGTCGTAGGCGCCGCCGTAGGCCTTGCGCGTGATGATCGTGACCTTGGGCACCGTGGCCTCGGCGTAGGCGTAGATCAGCTTGGCGCCGCGGCGGATGATGCCGTTCCACTCCTGGTCGGTACCCGGCAGGAAGCCCGGGACGTCGACGAAGGTGACCACCGGGATGTTGAAGGCGTCGCAGGTGCGCACGAACCGGGCGGCCTTCTCGGACGCATCGATGTCGAGGATGCCGGCGAACTGCATCGGCTGGTTGGCCACGATGCCCACCGAGCGGCCCTCGACCCGGCCGAAGCCGATGATCATGTTGGGCGCGAACAGCGCCTGCACCTCGAGGAACTCCCCGTCGTCCAGGACGTGCTCGATCACCCTGTGCATGTCGTAGGGCTGGTTCGGCGAGTCCGGGATCAGCCGGTCGAGTTCGAGGTCGGACTCACCGATCGTCTCGTCGAGGTCGAAGCCGTCGAACACCGCCGACTCGGACAGGTTGTTGCTCGGCAGGTAGCTCAACAGTGCCCGGACGTACTCGAGCGCGTCGTCCTCGTCGGCGCCCATGTAGTGGGCGTTGCCCGAGCGGGTGTTGTGGGTGCGGGCGCCGCCCAGTTCCTCGAAGCCGACCTCTTCGCCGGTGACCGTCTTGATCACGTCGGGTCCGGTGATGAACATGTGCGAGGTCTGGTCGACCATCACGGTGAAGTCGGTGATCGCGGGGGAGTAGACCGCGCCACCCGCGCACGGGCCCATGATCAGCGAGATCTGCGGGATGACGCCGCTGGCGTGCACGTTGCGCAGGAAGATCTCGCCGTACAGGCCGAGCGAGACCACGCCCTCTTGAATGCGGGCGCCGCCGGAGTCGTTGATGCCGATCACCGGGCAGCCGATCTTCATCGCCAGGTCCATCACCTTGACGATCTTCTCGCCGAAGACCTCGCCGAGGCTGCCGCCGAAGACCGTGAAGTCCTGCGCGAACACGCACACCTGGCGGCCGTCGATGGTGCCGTGGCCGGTGACCACGCCATCGCCGTAAGGCCGGTTCTCGTGCAGGTTGAAGTTGCGGCTGCGGTGGCGCGCCAGCTGGTCGAGCTCGATGAACGAGTCCGGGTCGAGCAGGGCCTCGATGCGCTCGCGGGCGGTCTTCTTGCCCTGGGCGTGCCGCTTCTCGACCGCAGCGGAGGAGCCTGCGTGCACCGCGGCGTCGATGCGCCGCTGCAGATCCTCGAGCTTGCCCGCCGTGGTGTGGATGTTGATGTTGTCGGGCACCTCGGTACCGCCGGCACCACGGACGTGAACTTCTGCCGGTTGTGCGCTCATTCCCGCAGCGTATTGCGCGCCCGTCGTCACGACAGGTCCGGGGAAGCGGCGCTGGTCACAACGACACGCCCCGGCGGTAGCGTCGCTCGGGTGAGTCAGCCCCCGCCGTCCCGGCCGTCGCCACCGCCCGGCCCGTTCACCGACCTCGACCGTCCCCCGTTGCGCGAAGCCGCCCTCGCCGCGGCGCTCACCGGCGCGACCATGACCGGCGGAGACGGTGGGGACGGCGCGTGGCGGGCGATCGAGGTGGTCGCCGAGACCGGCTCGACCAACGCCGACCTGGCCCGGCGGGCCGCGGCGGGTGAGGCGGAGGGACTGGTGCTGGTCGCCGACCAGCAGAACGCCGGCCGAGGACGCCTCGCCCGAGCCTGGACGACGCCGCCACGCGCCGCGATCGCCGTCTCGGTGCTGGTGCGTCCGGACGGCGTGCCGCCCGAGCGGCTGGGCTGGTTGCCGTTGCTCGGGGGCCTGGCCGTGGTCGACGCGGTGCGCAACCGCTGTGGCCTGCCGGCCCGGTTGAAGTGGCCCAACGATGTGCTGGTGCCGATCGACGGGCTGCCGCAGGCGGCGGCGTCCGGGGCCGCCGAACGCAAACTGTGTGGGGTGCTGGCCGAGGTCGTGCCATCGTCGATACCCGGCATCGGGCCGGCGGTGATCCTCGGCGCGGGCATCAACGTCACGCAGACGGCGGACGAGCTGCCGGTGCCGACCGCCACCTCGCTGCGCCTGGCCGGGTCGGCGGTCACCGATCGCGACACCGTGCTGCGCGCCTATCTGCGAGCGCTCGCCGTCCGGTACCGGGCCTTCGTCGAGGCGGCCGGTGACCCGCGGCGCAGCGGCATCGGGGCGGCGTATCGCGAGGCCTGCTCGACGTTGGGGCGCGAGGTCGAGGTGCACCTGCCGGGCCGCGACGTCGTCCACGGCACGGCTCGAGAGGTGGACGACGACGGCCGGCTGGTGGTGGCGACCGGCGCCGGCGAGCTGCCGTTCGCCGCCGGCGACGTGGTCCACCTGCGCTGACCTCGGGCAGCGCCACCCGGCCCCGTGATCATGCAATCCGTGCACGTTTCGTGCACGGATTGCATGATCACGGGGGTGCGCTGCGCCTCAGCGGGGTGAGGTGCGGCCGTAGAAGATCATCGACGTGAGGTCGTTGAGGCGCATGTCGGGCACCTCGCCGTAGGTGAGCACGGAGTTGATCCTGGGCCGTGATCCGGCCACCGGAGTCACCCGGTGCAGCGCGTGGTGCCCGCGGAAGATCGCCAGGGCGCCGGGCGAGCTCGCCAGGCGCACCCGCCGCGACGGGTCGTCGTCCAGTGCGGCCCGGACGTCGGCGTAGTTCTCGTCGGTCGCGCTGCGCAGCCCCGGGCAGTAGTCGAAATCACCGCCCTGCTCGGCCTGCTGGTACATCACCGTCACCGAGAACTCACTGCGGTCGAAGTGCCAGCCGAGTTCCTCACCCTCGGACATGGTCGTCACCTGCACCGCGTCCAACGGATCGGCGCTGCGGTAGAAGATGTCCTTGCCCAGCACGGCGGCGATGAAGTGGGTGAGGTCATCGTTCTCGTAGAGCCGGCGGATCGGGGCCTCGGCCGGTAGCTGGTCGTAGGCCAGACCGTGCTTGGCCGAGCGGACCAGGCGGGCACGAGGGTCGTCGTCGGGCACCGTGGCGTCCGGCGGGTCGAAGTAGACCGTGTGCCGCGACTGCGAAGCCCAGGCGACGTCGGCCAGCTCCTGGGCCAGCTCGATCATCTCCGCGACGGCGTCATCGCGGACGAAACCGGGCAGCGAGCACACCCCGTCGGCCTCCAACTCGGCGCGGCAGCGGGCGAGCAACGTGCGGCCCGGCGGCGAGCCGAGGTCGTGGATCGGGTAGCGGTCGAGGTCGACCACGTCGGCATACGGGGGCCGAACCGTGGCTGTGTTCGCAGGGTTCGCAGGGTTCACGGCGTTCACAGCGTTCACCGGGTTCACCGGACCTCTCAGGTGTGCGTGCACGACTCGGGCACGACTCGGGCACGATCGTGCGCCCTCGGCGGGTCGGTGCGCCAGACCGGTGAGCCCGTGCAGGTCGGCGGGGCGGTTCGGCCGTTCGTCGCGGGGACGGTGATCCATCGGCGTGGACTGGCCCGTCGGGCGTGACCCGGGGCACGCGAGGAGGCATCCTGGCAGTGTGGGGTTCCCTCTGAAACTGCTCGCACCGGGCGAGCGCCTGGTGCTCGTGCTGCGGCCCCATGCCAAGGTGCTGGTCGCTCCGGTGCTGGTGCTGCTGATCACCGCACCGGTGACGGCGTACCTCGCCGGGCTCGTGCCCGACGGTTCCGCCCAGCCCTGGATGCGCCTGGCGGTGGCTGCGGTGGGGCTGGTCGTGGTCGGCCATTGGACCCTCTGGCCCTTCCTGACCTGGTGGAACACCATCTACGCGATCACCGATCGCCGCCTGGTGCTGCGCGAGGGCGTGTTCAACCGCACCGGCCACGACATGCCGCTGAGCCGGCTGAACGACGTGAAGTTCTCGCACAACGTGGTGGAGCGGGTGCTCGGCTGCGGCACCCTGGTGGTCGAGTCCGCCGGCGAGATCGGGCAGCTGGTGCTGGACGACATCCCCCGGGTCGAGCAGGTGCAGCGCACCCTCTACCGGTTGTCGGACGAGGTGCGAGGCGTCGGTGACGACAGCGTTGTCGATGAGTACGACGAGTTCGATGACGACGCCGATCCCGACGCCGATCCCGATGCCGATTCCGGCCCTGATAACGCGACGAAGGTGCTCCGGGGCCGACGTCGACGAGGTCTGACGTGAACGAGTGCTGGTGAGCGAGCCCGAGAACGTCCCCGCCACTCTCGCGGATCTCGAACACGTCCTGATCGGTGGCGAGCGCAAGTGGCGGCGCCGCGAGGTCGCCCGCAGCGTCGGGGTCTCGCTGCTGAGCGCCCGCAAGCTCTGGCGTGCCCTGGGATTCGCCTCGGTGGACGACGAGGAGATCGCCTTCACCGACGCGGACGCCGAGGCACTCGAGCGCACGGTGTCGATGGTGCGCGACGAACTGCTCGACGAAGAGACCACGATCGCCTTCGCGCGGGCGCTCGGGCAGACCACCGATCGGTTGGTCAGCTGGCAGATCGAGGCCCTGATGGAGCACCTCGGGCGCTGCCCGCACCCCGACTGTGCCAGCGGCAGCCCGAGCGGGGCGGTGGCTCACCTGTCCGGCATCGTCGAGGATCTCGAGGTGCTGCTGGTCTACGCCTGGCGACGCAAGCTCGCCGCGGCGGTGGCTCGGCTCGAGCACCCACCGCCGGGTGAGGAGGCGGCCTCGGGCAAGCTGACCGTCGGCTTCGCCGACCTGGTCAGCTACACCCGGCTCTCGCAGCGGCTGAGCCAACGTGAACTGGGCATCCTGGTGCAGCGATTCGAGGGCATGGCCTCGGACGTGGTCACCGCCGGCGGCGGCCGGGTGATCAAGACCGTGGGCGACGAGGTGCTGTTCACCGCCGACGATCCGCTGTCGGCGGCCGTGATCGGGTTGTCGCTGTCCGAACGGCTCGCGAACGACGAGGTGGTTCCCGAGGTGCGGGTGGGCATCGCCCACGGACTGGTGCTGCGCAGTCTGGGAGATGTGTACGGGTCGACGGTGAACCTGGCCAGCCGTCTCACGGCGCTGGCCGAGCCGGGAACCGTGGTCACCGATCCGCACACCGCGGCCATGCTGGCCCGGCACGAGGGGCTGGTGCTGGTGCCGCAACGACGCCGTCAGGTGCGGGGGTTCGGGCCGTTGCAGCCGCTGTTGGTCACCCGGGCCGGGCCGACCGAGCAGCTGATCGACATCGACTGATGGCCGAGGTGAACGCCGCGGCACGAATCGGGCGTCGCTAGGCTCGCCGTCATGAGCGGTCAGGTGAGGTTGAGCCGGCACGGGGAACACCGTCATGTGGCCGAACTGGTGCTCGATCGGCCCGAAGCGCTGAATGCGCTGTCGACGACGTTCGCCGCCCAGCTGCGCGATACGTTGCGTGACCTGGCCACCGAGGCCGAGAGTGGCGCCGTCCGGGCCGTGGTGCTCTCGTCCAGCCGGCCCCGGGCGTTCTGCGTCGGGGCCGATCTGAAGGAGCGCAACACCTTCACCGATGCCGATCTGCGCGCACAGCGGGTGGTCTACCGCGCCATGACCGCGGCCTGGCGGGCGTTACCGGTGCCGGCCGTCGCAGCCGTCGCGGGGTATGCGATGGGCGGCGGGTTCGAGCTCGCCCTGTGGTGCGACCTGATCGTGGTGGACACCACGGCGGTGCTCGCCCTGCCGGAGGTGTCGGTGGGCGTCGTGCCGGGGCTCGGCGGCACCCAACTGCTCTCACGCCGGGTGGGCCTGTCCCGGGCCAGCGATCTGATCTTCACGGCGCGCCGGATCGATGCCGAGCAGGCCATGGCGCTGGGTGCGGTGGACCGCGTGGTGGCTGCCGGGACGGCGCGTGACGTCGCGATCGAGCTGGCCTCCACGATCGCGGGCAACTCTCCGGTCGGGGTACGCAATGCCAAGCGCGCGCTGCGCACGGGTTTCGATGTCGACCTGGCCTCCGGGCTCGAGATCGAGGACGGCGCGTGGCGCGCCACCGCATTCTCGGCCGACCGGGCCGAGGGGGTCGCCGCATTCGTCGAGAAGCGCTCGCCGAACTGGCCCGGCGTCGACTGAGAGCGATCCGGCGGCGTGAGCCC
Organism: Kineosporiaceae bacterium; assembly: GCA_016713225.1. Lineage (NCBI taxonomy): Bacteria > Bacillati > Actinomycetota > Actinomycetes > Kineosporiales > Kineosporiaceae > Kineosporiaceae bacterium. Next base: position 475,822 of record JADJPO010000004.1, on the reverse strand, counting down.
TAGGCCGGCAAGGTGCCCCGCATGACGCTGTCACCGGAATGCTCCGGCAGGGCATCGAAGGCCTCGCGGGAGATGTCGACCACCCGGTAACCGGCGTCCAGCGCGCCGTCCGGCACCTCGAAGGTGCCGTCCTGCGCCGAGCCGAGCACGCCGATCGAGATCATGCGCCGGCCATCGGTGTTGATCAGCCAGACCTCGACGAATCCCGCTCCGCGCGCGAACGGCTGGGTGCTCACGTGCACCTCGGGACGACCGTCCGGCGTCCGCACCAGCTGCGCCGTCCCGATCGGGGTGGCGTCGGTGAGGGTGGTGAGTTGCACGGTCGGCCCGGCCGGGACGGCGGTGACCGGCGCCGACGGGGCCTCGGGCAGCACCCATCGGCCGATGCCGATGCCGAAGACCAGGGCGGCGGCGGCCGCCGCCACCGCGTAGCCGAACCGGCGACGGGTGTCGAGCCGGACGACGGGCCTCGCCTCACGGACCGGCTCACCGACCGGCTCACGGGCCGGGGTCGTCTGCCGGGTCACTGATCGGCGCGCTGATCTCTGCAGCGATCCGTTGCCACACCTGGGCCGAGGGCTGGGGCCAGGCGGTGGTCTGGCGGGGCTCGCCCAGCACGGACTCCACCCGGCGCACCTCGGTCACGGTCTGCTGGCAGCGCGGGCAGCCGGCCAGGTGTTCGGCCACCTCGCGAGGGACCGTCTCGCCGATCACCAGACCGACCAGGACGTCATCGGAGGGATGCGTCATCGGTGGCCTCCTTCAGGGCATCACGCAAGTGGAGCAGCCCGCGGCGCAGGTGACTCTTGACGGTGCCGAGCGGCAGTTCGAGTGTGGCGGCAATCTGTTCGTGCGTCTGGTCTGCCACGTAGGCCAGCGTCAGGATGGTGCGGCGTGGTTCACCCATCAGGTCCACCTCGTGTTCGAGCACCAGCCGGTCCACGATGCCGTCCACTGCCGCGGGCCCCGAGGATCCCCGGCCATGGGTCACGGCGTCGGCGGTTGCCGCGGCCTGAACCCGCCGGTGTTCGCGCGAGCGGCGGGCCAGTTCGTCGGCGATGCGCCGCCGGGTGATGGCGACCAGCCACGCGGGGAAGGCCCCCGCGTCCGGGCGCAGCGTGTGACGGCTGCGCCAGGCCGAGACGAAGACCTGTTGGGTGATGTCCTCGGCGTCCTGCTGGTGGCCGAGCGAGCGTCGCGCGATGGCCAACACCAGTGACGCCCACTGGTGATAGACCTCGGCCAGGGCCGCGGTGTCGCCGGCTGCGAACCGGGCCGCCAGCTGGGCGCGGTCGGCGTCCGCACCGGTTGCCTGATCATGCCCCACCCGGGGCACCCTAACCAGATGCGGCCGGACCCGCGCGGCGACGGAGTCACGGTTGGAGTCCCCGTCGGGGTCCCCGCTCACGACGGCCCTGAGGCACATGGCATCGTGCGTCCCTCTCCTCGTTCGAACTGCGGTCACTGGCGTCGCTGGATAGTTCCGACGCAGGGCGCTCGATGGATGCAGCGAGATCCAGCGAGATCCAGAGAGGTGCAGAGAGGTGCAGAGAGATGACGTCGGTGGGAGAGGTCGTCGGCAGGGGTCAGTCGGCGGCGATGCGTGCGGGGCTCGCAGCCGCCGACGTCGCGGTGTCCGGGGCATGATCGAGGAACTCGTTGAACACGAACCGTCGGTAGGCCCAGAACCGGAACAGCGTGCCCAGGCCGATGCCGATCAGGTTGCCCGAGATGTTGTCCGCCAGGGGCGAGGTGAAGCCGAACAGGTCGTGGGAGATCGCCAGGCAGCCGACCGAGATCACCAGGCCGATGAGGTTCATCATCACGAACAGCACCAGTTCGCGCAGCGGGGTCGCTTGGCGGCGATGCCGAAATGTCCAGTACCGGTTGCCCAGCCAGGCCCACATCGTGGCCGTGCCCGCGGAGACGATCTTCGCGATCTTCTCATGGCCGTCCAAAGGCGGTTCGCCCGACCCCGGCCACAGCGTGGTGGTGAGCAGGTTGAACAGGCCGACATCGACCACGAACGCGATGGCGCCCACCGCGCCGAACTTGATCGCCTCGCGGTACACCACGTTCATCAGACCGCGCAGTCGGGCGATCGGGCCATCCACCACACCAGAAGGCTACCCGGTGCGTCACTGGCTACCCTTACCGCGTGAGTTCCCCCCGCGCGACCTGCGAACCTGTCCTGGCGCCGGGTGGTTTCCCCACCGTGGGCATGGTCGGTGGCGGCCAGCTCGCGCGGATGAGCGCCCCGGCGGCCGTCGCACTCGGCGTCCGGCTCGCCGTGTTGGCCGAGAACGCCGACGACAGCGCAGCCCAGGTGGTGCCGGCGACCTCGATCGGTAGTCACCTCGACGCCGCCGCGGTCCGTGCCTTCGCGCGCGGCGTCCACGTGCTGACCTTCGACCACGAACATGTGCCCACCGACCTGTTGCACGAGCTCGAGGACGCCGGTCACGCCGTCCGGCCCGGGCCTGATGCGTTGGTGCACGCCCAGGACAAGGCCCTGATGCGCGCGCGGCTGGCCACCCTCGACGTGCCCATGCCGCGCTGGGCGCTGGTCAGCACGCCGGACGAACTGGCGGCCTTCGCCGATGGTGTCGATGGCGGCGAGGGTGTCGACGGGGTCGGCTGGCCCGTGGTGCTCAAGACCACCCGCGGCGGGTACGACGGCAAGGGCGTCCACCTGGTGACCTCACTGGACGACGCGGTCGGCCTGCTCGCTCCCGCCCGCGCGGCCGGCGTGCCGTTGCTCGCCGAGGAGGCGGTCGACTTCCGGCGTGAGCTGGCCGCCGTCGTGGCCCGCAGCCCCAGCGGGCAGGCCGCGGCCTGGCCGGTGGTCGCCACCACGCAGCTGGACGGCGTGTGCCGCGAGGTGATCGCGCCCGCCCCCGACCTGGACGACGGCCTGGCCGTCGAGGCGACCGCCATCGCGTTGCGGATCGCCGGCGAGTTGGGCGTGGTCGGGGTGCTGGCCGTGGAGCTGTTCGAGGTGCCCGGCCTCGACGGAGCGCCGTCGCGCGTGCTGGTCAACGAGCTGGCCATGCGCCCCCACAACAGCGGGCACTGGAGCATCGACGGAGCCGTCACCAGTCAGTTCGAACAGCATCTGCGCGCCGTCCTCGATCTGCCGCTCGGTGACCCGCGTGCCCGCGCCGCCTGGACCGTGATGGTCAACGTGCTCGGCGGCGACCATCCCGACCTGTACCGCTCGTACCTGCACGTGATGGCCCGGGATCCGGGTGTCAAGGTGCACCTGTACGGCAAGGGGGTACGGCCGGGGCGCAAGATCGGTCACGTCACGGTCTGCACCGACGATCCGCACGGCCTGGACGACGCACTCGCCCGGGCCCGGCACGCTGCCGACTTCATCCGAGGGGTCATCGACGAATGAGCATCCGAACGAGCGAACGCAACGACCCCGTGGTCGGACTGGTGATGGGGTCGGACTCGGATTGGCCGGTGATGGAGGCCGCCGCCCAGATTCTGGATGATTTCGCGGTGCCCTACGAGGCGGACGTGGTCTCGGCCCACCGGATGCCCCATCACATGATCGATTACGGCACCCAGGCCCACGGCCGGGGGCTGCGCGTGATCATCGCCGGGGCCGGCGGGGCGGCGCACCTGCCAGGGATGCTCGCCGCGGTCACCCCGCTGCCGGTGATCGGCGTCCCGGTGCCGTTGCGCTACCTCGACGGCATGGACTCGCTGCTCTCGATCGTGCAGATGCCGGCCGGGGTGCCCGTGGCGACGGTGTCGATCGGTGGCGCGCGCAATGCCGGCTTGCTCGCCCTGCGGATCCTGGCCGCCGGTGAGGGCGAGGACGCCGAGCGGCTGCGCGAAGGACTGTTGGACTTCGCGGACGGTCTGCGTCGCGAGGCCATCACCAAGGGCGACCGCCTGCGAGGCCGCCGTGGTGGCACCACGCTCGGCTTCGGGGTGGAGCGCTCGGACGCCTGAGCGTCATCGGTCAGGACTTCTGCTGGGCCGCCGCGATCGAGCGGATCGTGGTCAGGTCGTTCGCCGTGATCGCCCGGAACAGCCGGTTGGCCTGGGCGCTGTCCCATTTCACGGCCGAGCCCGACGGGGTCGACAGGTCCGGGTCGGCGATCGGCACCGTCATCCGCACACCATCGCCGCCCGAGACCCGCCGCATCCCGAGCACGAACTTCGCCAGCCCCCAGGGGGTGGTGCCCTCGTCCACCGTGAGCGCCTTACCACCGGCGCGCGCGGCCGGGGCCGCCCGCCAGGGAACGGCCAGCACGGACGGCGACAGGGTCTTGCTCGCGATCGCGGCCAGCACCTCGCGTTGCCGCTCGACCCGGCCGAGGTCACCGCGGGGGTCGGAGTATCGGGCGCGGGCATAGCCCAGGGCAGTCGGCCCGTCCATCGTCTGGCAGCCCTTGGGCACGTCGATGTGGGCCTTGGCGTCCTTCAGCGCGGTCTTGGGGCAGATCCGCACGCCGCCGACGGCATCCACCACGTTGGCGAACGACCCCAGGCCGGTCATCACGAAGTCGTCGATCCGCAGCCCGGTGGCCTGCTCGACGGTGCGGACCGTGAGTTTCGGGCCACCGTAGGAATAGGCGGCGTTGATCTTGTCCTTGCCGTGGCCGGGGATCGGCACGTACGAGTCGCGGGGGATGCTGACCAGCACGGCGCTGCCGTCGGTGGCCAGGTGCAGGAGCATCATCGTGTCGGTGCGGATGCCGGTGGCCTGCCCGGTGCCGAGGCGGGCCCGTTCGTCGCGCGAGAGGTCCTGGCGGCTGTCGCTGCCGATCACCAGGAAGGTGGTGCCGGGGGTGTCGGCCGGCCGATCACTCGCGGGCATCGCGTCGATCCGGGTCAGGCCGGTCCAGGCCAACGCGGCCAGCAGGAGCGGGTAGATCACCAGGATCGCGATCAGCCAGCGCCAGGGGTGCAGCCGCCAGCGGCCTCGTCCCTTGTCGGGCAGACCGAACCCGGACGGCGCGCTGTCGCGCGGTGAGGTGGGGTCGATCCGGGTCTGCGGCCCCGGACCCGTGCCGGAGGCTCCCGGGTACCCGGGGTTCTGCGCCGCCCAGAACTCCTCCGGTGTGCGCGGGGCTGCCGGGGAGGGGCCGGGGCGGGTGGGCGTGCCGTCGGAGGAGTCGCCTCGCAGCCGGAAGCCGGGACGCGCCCGGTAGACGGTGCCCTCACGCTGTGGGTCCGGACGTCGTCCCCGGCTGAACCTGAACTTCACCCGACCAGTGTGCACGCCCTGCTCAACGCACCGGAGTTCCCACCGGTGCGCTGCGCGGCGACGGGAGTGTCGGCGCCTCCACCGGCGTGAGGGTCGGCGGGAGGGTCGGCGTGAGGGTCGGTGGGGTACGCCGAGCCCTGCCCCGCCGGGTGCGACGAGCCATCCGGGTCAGCCGTCCGAGCCGATACTGCTCGGCCTCGTGGAGGCGATCGTTGATCATCATGGTGGCCATCTGGCGGGCCATCTCGGGAGGTAGCGATGTCATGCGTCGAGCGTCGTCCTGAGGCCCGCCCCACCACATCGGGAGGATGCCCCGACCTTCGCCCCCGTCGAGGACGCTGACCCACCCATGAACTCCTGAGGTACCTCAGGTGGGCGATGGCTCAGCCGATGCCGAACCTCGGGGCCTCGATCTTGGGGCAGGTGTCCATCACGACGTCCAGGCCGGCAGCCCTGGCTCGCGCGGCGGCGGCCTCGTCGATCACCCCGAGCTGCAGCCACACGGCCTTGGCGCCGACCGCGATGGCCTCGTCGACCACGGCTCCGGCCAGCTCGCTGCGCACGAAGATGTCGACCACGTCGATCGTCCCGGGTACCTCGCTCAGCGTGGCGTACCCCGTGGCGCCGTGCACCTCCTCGGCGGCCGGGTGCACCGGCACGATGGGCATGCCGAGCCCCTGCATGTACGACGCGATGCGGTACGCGGTGCGGGTGGCGTTCTGTGACAGGCCCACGATCGCCCACCGCCCGGGGGTGGTGAGCAGCCGGCGGACGACGTCCGGGTCATTACGGTGCGGGGCAGCGGAGGGCGCGCTCATGGTGACCAGTGTGCCGCGCCCGGACCGTGAGACCGGCCGGTTAGGGTGGATGTCCATGACATCAGGTCCCTCCACCCTCAGCTCTGCCGCACCGGTATCGACTCCGTGGCTGGTCACCGGCGGCGCCGGGTACATCGGATCTCACGTGACCCGCAAGCTGCGTGAGTCGGGCCGCCGGGTGGTCGTGCTCGACGACCTGTCCAGTGGGCACCGGCAGTTCGTCGGGGACATCGGTGACGCCGCCGACGCCGGCATCCGGTTCGTCGAGGGCAGCGTCGTCGATCCGGCCGCCGTGGACGCCGCGATCGGGGCCTTCGACGAGCCGGTGCGGGGCGTCGTCCACCTGGCGGGGTACAAGTACGCCGGGGTGAGTGTGCAGCGTCCCCTGCACACCTACACCCAGAACGTCACCGCGATGCAGGTGCTGCTGGAACGCCTTGCCGCGCACGAGGTCTCACGGTTGGTGTTCAGCTCGAGTGCGGCCACCTTCGGCACCCCGGACGTCGATCTGGTCACCGAGACCACGCCCACGCGTCCGGAGTCGCCCTACGGCGAGAGCAAGCTGATCGGGGAATGGCTGATCCGGGACGTGGCGCGGGTGAGCGCGTTGACGCACACCTCGCTGCGGTACTTCAACGTGGTGGGTTCGGGGTATGCGGACCTGTACGACTCCAGCCCGCACAACCTGTTCCCGTTGGTGCTGAAGGCGCTCACCGAGGGGCGCACGCCCAGCGTCAACGGCACCGACTACCCGACGCCGGACGGTTCGTGCGTGCGCGACTACGTGCACGTCGACGACCTGGCCTTGGCGCACGTCGCGGCGGCCGAGGCGCTCGAGGCCGGCCGGGTTCTGGAGCCGGTCTACAACCTCGGCTCGGGTGACGGGTCGTCGGTGATCCAGATCATGGACGCCGTCCGCCGGGTCACCGGCATCGAGTTCACCCCCGAGCGGCGCGACCGGCGTCCGGGCGACCCGGCACGCATCGTGGCCACCGGCGAGCTGGCCGCGCGCGACCTGGGTTGGGCCAACCGGCACAGTCTGGACGACATGGTGGCCAGCGCCTGGGCCGCCTGGCAGAAGGTCACCGCCGCCGCGCGCTGAGTCGCGAGACTGATTGTGTGTGGTGGAAGTGGGCGTATGCGCCGACTTTCACCACACACAATTCGGGTGGGGTCGCCAGGTCAGATGGCGGTGATGTTCACGGCCTGGGGTGCCCGTGACGCCGCCACCAGGCGGGGGATGTCCGTGAGATCGGCGGTGACGATCGTGGTGCGGGCACCTGCAGCGGCGAACTCCTCGGCGGCCTGTGCCACGGTGGCGTCGACGGTCGAACCGCCCGCCGCAGAACGCAACTCGACACCGCGATCGGCCCGGGCCGAGGTCAGCTCCCGATCACTGACCCGCAGTCGTCCCAGGCTGCTGCTGGTCGGCCGACGGCGGTCGAGCAGGGCCTCGAGCCGTACGGCCGTGGGGACGACCACCTGAGCACTGCTGGGGCGGCGACGGTTGCGGCCGGCCACCGCTTCCAGGATCGCCAGCATCCGCCGATGCTTCGTGTGACGAGGGTCCGTCACCACTTGGGCGGCCTCGTTGTCCAGGACGACCCCGATCATCATCGGGTCGTGCCCGAGCCGGCATGGTGGAGCAGGCTGGCGGCCCAGATCAGGACGTCGTCGGCGTCAGCGTCCGGTCGACTGGTGACCACCTCGCGGGCCGCTTGCCGGATCAGTTCCGGATGAGCTGCCAACGGATGGTGATCCAGCTCAGCCAGCGCGCAGGCGATCTCGGCAAGGTCGGGTCGGCTCCTCGGATGCGCGGCGTAGTGGGCGTCGAGGGCGGCGCGCTGTGCCAGAGCTTCGAGATAGCCGCGCAGCCCGGTGTTCTGTGCCTCGTTGGCCGAGCTGACCCAACCCAACTCCACCGCTGCGGCCACGGCCCGGCGCAGGGATTGCGGCTGGCGGACCGACGACACGGACGTCGCGCCGTCCGGCTCGTCGAGCGCAGCAACCAGGTCGTCGAGGCTACTCACGAGCACTCCTCACCGTCGAGTGTAGTACAACCCATACTACATGTGGTGAGTCGACTGATTGTGTGTGGTGGAAGTGGGCGTATGCGCCGACTTCCACCACACACAATCCATGGGGTGCGCGGGTCAGGCGCGGGGGCGGCCGAGGGCGCGGTAGGTCCAGCCGGCCTCGCGCCAGCGGGGTGGGGTCGAGGGCGTTGCGGCCGTCGAGGATGTTGCGGGTGCGCACGATGATGGCCAGCTCGCGGGGGTCGAGGTCGCGGTACTCGCGCCACTCGGTCAGCAGCAGGACGGCGTCCACGCCGTTGGCGGCCTCGTAGACGGTCTCGGCGAAGGACAGCTGGGGCCAGACCTTGCGGGCGTTGTCGATGGCGGCGGGGTCGGTGACGGTGACCTGGGCGCCCTGCAGCTGGATCTGGGCGGCGACGTTGAGGGCGGGGGAGTCGCGGATGTCGTCGGAGTCGGGCTTGAACGCGGCACCGAGGATGGCGATGCGGCGTCCGATGAACGAGCCGCCGACCACGTCGCGGGCCAGTTCGACCATGCGGATGCGACGGCGCATGTTGATGGAGTCGACCTCGCGCAGGAACGTCAGGGCTTGATCGGCGCCGAGTTCGCCGGCCCGGGCCATGAAGGCACGGATGTCCTTGGGCAGGCAGCCGCCACCGAAACCGAGCCCGGCTCCGAGGAACTTGGGGCCGATGCGGTCGTCGTGGCCGATGGCGGTGGCCAGCAACGAGACGTCGGCGCCGGCGGCCTCGCACACCTCGGCCATGGCGTTGATGAACGAGATCTTGGTCGCCAGGAAGGCGTTGGCAGCGGTCTTGACCAGTTCGGCGGTGGCGTAGTCCATCGGGATGACCGGGGTGTTCTCGGCGATGGCGTTGGCGTAGACGGCGTCCAGCAGGGCTGTGGCCGCGGCGGCGTCGTCCGGCTCGGCGGGCAGCCCGTACACGATCCGATCGGGGTGCTGGGTGTCGCTCACGGCGTGGCCCTCGCGCAGGAACTCGGGGTTCCAGGCGAGCAGGACGCCGGGGGCTGCCTCGGTCAGGACGGCGGCCAGGCGCGCGGCGGTGCCGACCGGGACCGTGGACTTGCCGACCACCAGGTCGCCGGGGCGGACCACCGGCAGCAGCGCGCTCAGCGCGGCGTCGACGTAGGAGGTGTCCGCAGCGAACTCCCCGGCCCGTTGCGGGGTGCCCACGCAGATGAAGTGAACCGTCGGGTCGTGGCCCTCGGGAACGGCGAGTTCGCCGACGTCGGTGGTGAAGTGCAGCCTGCCCGTGGCCACCGCCCGGGTCAGCAGCTCCGGCAGCCCCGGCTCGTGGAACGGCGCCACGCCCCGGGTCAGATCGGCGACCTTGCCGGCGTCGACGTCCAAGCCGATGACGTGATGGCCCAGGTCTGCCATACACGCGGCGTGTACCGCACCCAGATACCCACAACCCACGACGCTGATGTTCACTCCTGGAGGCTATCCGGCAACACAGGGTCTATGTTTCGTGTCCATGCGTTTCGGGATGTTCGTGCCTCAGGGGTGGCGCCACGATCTGGTCGGTATCGACCCGGTCGACCAGTGGCAGGCCATGCTGTCCATCGCCCGTCTGGCCGAGGCTGGGCCGTGGGAGTCCATTTGGGTCTATGACCACTTTCACACCGTGCCGGTGCCCTCCGAGCAGGCCACCCACGAGGCCTGGACCCTGATGTCGGCCTTCGCCGCGGCGACGTCGCGGGTGCGGTTGGGCCAGATGTGCAGCTGTATGGCGTACCGCAACCCGATGTACCTGGCCAAGGTCGCCGCCACCGTCGACGCGATCAGCGGGGGGCGCACCGAGATGGGCATCGGCGCCGGCTGGTACGAGCACGAGTGGCGCGCCTACGGATATGGATTCCCCTCGGCCGGAACCCGTTTGGCGATGCTCGACGAGGGCGTTCAGATCATGCGTTCGGCCTGGGCGGATGGCATGGCCACCTTCGCCGGGGAGCACTACCAGGTGGACGGCGCGATCTGCCGTCCGACGCCGTTGCAGACCGGGGCGGACGGACGCGGCGCGATCCCGCTGTGGATCGCCGGTGGCGGCGAGCGCAAGACGCTGCGTACCGCGGCGAAGTACGCGCAGTACACGAACTTCGACGGCACACCCGACACGTTCCGCCGCAAGTCGGCGATCCTGGCCGACCACTGCCGCGACGTCGGCACCGACTACGGCGCCATCGTCCGATCGGCCAACTACAACGTGATCATCGGGCGGGACGACGCCGAGGTCGAGGCGCGCCTGGCCGCGATCGAGGCGCAGCTGGCACCGCATCTGCCCACGACCAAGCTGGAGGAGACGATGCGGATGTTCCGCACCGGCCCGGCGGTCGGCACCCCGGAACGGATCGTCGAGACGCTGCGTGGCCTCGAGGGCGACGGCATGACCTACGCCATCACGTACTTCCAGGAAGCCGCCCACGACACCAGCGATATCGAACTGTTCGCCGCCGAGGTGATCCCCGCCCTGGCCGATTGAGTCGGATCAGGCCTCGGCCTTCTTGGAGATCGAGACCAGCAGCTCTGCCTGGCGGGGTGCGCTGTACCGGACGGCGGCCCGGTACAGGCCGTAGCCGGCGCCGGCGCCGATCACCAGGGCGGCCGCGCCGCTGCCGGCGACCAGGCCCGGGCGGTCGGACCAGACGAGGCCGACCACGATGAACGGGCCGATACCCACGGCCAGCACCGGCAGCGCGACCAGTTGGGCGACGAAGGCCGTGAAGCTGCCGTTGTTGCGGGCCATCACCCCGTTCTCGGAGTAGCTGACCGGGTACGGCGCGATCACCGACTGCAGCAGGCCCAGTCCCGTCGCCAGACACCACGCACCGATCGTGCAACCGAGAACGCCCGGCAGCAGTGCGGGTCGCGCGGAGATGCCCAGCACCAGGGCGACCACCACCACGGCAGGGGTGAACACCACCAGCCGTGCCGTGGCCTTGCCGAGCAGGTCGGACCGGGCGTCGTCCCCGGCGGCGACGTTGACCCACATCGACGAGCCGTCGTAGCCGTAGACGTTGCTGTTGATCATTCCGAGGAACACGGCCAGACCGCAGCCCAGGTAGCCGATGGCGGCTGCCCGAACTCCGGTCAGCACCGGGATGACGGCCGCCGCCAGGGTCAGCGCCGTCGCCAGGATCAGCTGCACCCGCTGGGCCGGTTCGCGCAGCATCAGCGTGAGGTCCTTGTCGGCCACGGCGGCCGCCCGGCGCGGCAACCACGGCATGAGTCGGGCGAGGTGTGGCCGTCGTCCGCGGTGGGCACGGACGGTGCCGGTCGTCGGCGGCGAGGTCATCACCCGCCGCAGCAGCACGGCCCAGACGGCGCCCAGCAGGGTCACCGTCGCCAGCGCGCCCGCCGCCTCGGCCAGGGCAGGCAGTCCGCGGCCCTGCGCCCCGGCTGTGATCATGGACGCCGAGAACGAGGACGGCCACAGCCGCAGCACCAGACGCAGCCGTTCGAGCAGCTCCTCGGCCCGCTCGGGGTGACCTCGCAACACGACGTTGTTGATCAGGTTGGGCAGCTGACTGAGCAGCACCACCATCAGGGGGATGGCCACCCCCAGCACGTCCCGCAGGCCACGGCGTCGCAGTCCCAGCCCGACCAGGGTGATCAGCAGTCGACTCGCCACCGCGCACAGCAGGATGAACAGCACGCCGCCGCCGACCACGGCCAGGGCACCCGGCCCCAGCGGCGCCGTCCCGATCACCAGACCGACGACGGCCGGCACGGTGGCCAGCCCACCCGGCCCGATCAGCGCCGACAGGGTCAGGCCGATGACGAGCTGACGCCGCGACAGCGGCAGCACGACGAGCTTCACCGGGTCCATCGAGGCATCGCTGCCGGCCACGGTGATCGGCCCCACCAGCCAGATCAGCAACACCACGGCCAGGGCGATCGGGACGATCAGCTGCCGGACGTCGTCCGGTGCCCAGCGCAGGGCCACCCCTCCCACCAGCCCGGCCAACCCGGCGATCGCGGCGGCGAGCAGGCTCAGCACCGAGCCGATGATCATCGGCGTGCTGCCGGTGCGAAACCCGTTCTTGACCAGCGCGAACTTCAGTCGGAGGAATCGCCGAGCCACGACAACCGCCCCTCCTCATCGGTCGAGGGGGCGCCGACCAGCTCGACGAAACGGTCCTCCAGCGACCGCCCGGCGCGCACCGTCGCCATCGGCCCCGCCGCGATGATCCGGCCGGCCGCCATGATCGCCACGTGGTCGCACAGCCGTTCCACGGTCTCCATCACGTGGCTGGACAGGATCACCGTGGCCCCGCGCGAGACCAGCCGGGCCAGGACGTGCCGGATGGTGCGGGCCGACACCGGGTCGACCGATTCCAGGGGCTCGTCCAGGAAGAGCACTCGGGGGTCGTGCAGCAGCGCTGCGGCCAGGGCGATCTTCTTGCGCATGCCCGAGGAGTAGTCGACCACCAGCGTGTCGCCGTCCCGGTCGAGTTCGAGCACGCTCAGCAGGTCTTCGCTGCGCTGTCGGATCACCCCCTCGTTCATGTCGCGCAGCAGCCCGTTGTAGAGCAACAACTCACGACCGGTGAGCCGTTCGAACATGCGGTTCTCGTCGGGCAGGATGCCGATCCGGGCCTTGGCCCGGGCGGGCTGCGCCCAGACGTCCAGGCCGTCGACGATCGCCCGGCCCGCGTCCGGGCGCAGCAGGCCGGTGGTCATCCGGATCAGGGTGGTCTTGCCGGCGCCGTTGGGTCCGACGATGCCGTAGAACGAGCCGTGCGGAATGGTGAGCGAGACGCCGTTCACCGCGATCTTGTCGCCGAACCGTTTGGCCAGGCCGTCGAGGGTCACCGCCGGCAGCGGCGGGGGAGTGTCCACGTCACGACCCTGGGCCGAGGCCGGGCGAAGGTCAACCGCGAGCGTGGTCGCCACGGTGTGACACGGGGCTCACGGTGGGGTCGTGCCCGGCGGGGGCGGCCTGGGTAATCTCCGGTCATGAGTGACATGGCCTCGCGAACCCTCGACGACTTCCCGTTCTTCGCCCTGAGCGATGAGCACCAGGATCTGCGCAAGATCCTGCGCGAGGTGTGCGACGAGAAGATCGCACCCGGCGCCGCTGCCGCCGATGAGAACGCCGAGTTCCCGAAGGCGGCCTACGACGCGCTGCGTGAGGTCGACCTGCACGCCCCGCACATCCCGGAGGAGTACGGCGGTGCCGGGGCCGATGCGCTGGCCACCTGCATCGTGATCGAGGAGGTGGCCCGGGTCTGCGCGTCGTCCTCGCTGATCCCGGCGGTGAACAAGCTCGGCACGGTGCCGTTGTTGCTGGCGGCCTCGGACGAGCTCAAGGCGCGCTACCTGCCGCCGGTCGCGGCCGGTGAGGCGATGTTCAGCTACGCCTTGTCCGAGCGGGAGGCCGGCAGCGACACCGCCGGTATGACCTGCCTGGCCGAGCCGGACGGCGACGGCTGGGTGCTGTCGGGCCACAAGGCGTGGATCACCAACGCCGGCATCAGCCAGTACTACACGGTGCTCGCGGTGACCGACCCGGACGGCCCGCGCGGCGGCAACGTCAGCGCGTTCGTGATCGAGGCCGATGACGAGGGGTTCAGCGTCGGCCCCAAGGAGCGCAAGCTCGGCATCAAGGGCAGCCCGACCTGCGAGATCCTCTTCGACCATTGCCGGATTCCCGGTGACCGGCTGGTCGGCGAGGTGGGCCAGGGGCTCAAGATCGCGCTGAAGACCCTCGACCACACCCGGATCACCATCGGCGCCCAGGCCGTCGGCATCGCCCAGGGCGCGCTGGACGCCTCGGTGGCCTACGTCAAGGAGCGTCAGCAGTTCGGCAAGGCGATCGCGGAGTTCCAGGGCGTGCAGTTCATGCTCGCCGACATGGCGATGCAGCTCGAGGCCGCGCGGCAGCTGGTCTACGTCGCCGCCGCCAAGAGCGAGCGCCACGACCGCGACCTGTCCTTCTTCGGGGCGGCCGCCAAGTGCTTCGCCTCGGACGTCGCGATGCAGATCACCACGGACGCCGTCCAGTTGCTCGGTGGGGCCGGCTACACCAAGGACTTCCCGCTGGAGCGCATGATGCGCGATGCCAAGATCACCCAGATCTACGAGGGCACCAACCAGATCCAGCGGGTCGTGATGGCGCGGCAGGTACTGAGGTAGGCCCTCAAGGTTCGAGCCAGGAAATCGTGAGGGTGGCGACCTGCGCGCCCGGCTGGCCGATGGTGGCGACCCGTTGACCTGCGCGCTGAGCAGTATGGGCGCGAACTGTTTCATCGCTGACCTGGACCTGACCCTGATCTGGGCGAATCAGGCGGCGGTGCAGACCGTGACCGCCATCTCCCCGGTGCTTCAGTCGACGTTCGGCCTGAGCGTGAAGGATGTGATCGGCGGGTCGATCCACCGGTTCCCCGGACCCGCCCGTGGGATCTGCGACCCGCCGCCCGGGGGTGGGGGCGGGCGAGATAAGGTGTCCGCATGGGTGGCGATCGGCCGGACCTCGGCCGAGTCGATGGCCGGCCCAGAGACCCTGCTGTCGGCGAGATCGCCCGCGCCTCGGCCATGGCCAGTGAGCAGGTGCGATCCACGGTCGCCTCGACGACCCGTGGGCGAGACACCCGACCGCGCCGAGATCGGCGAGTTCCTGAAGCTGATCACGGGGGTGGCCGAACAGACCAAGCTGCTGGCCCTGAACGCCACCATCGAGGCGCTCGAGCAGGGTTCTCGGTGGGGCAGGAGGTCGGCAACCGCCGGCCCCGGCCCAACCAGCGACATCGAGTCACGGATCGCGGCCATCCAGCGCGCGGCTGCGGCTGGGGTGCAGGCGTTGTCCGAGATCGAGACCCAGATCGGCGAGATCGAGCACGCCCAGGGCTCGGTCGCCTCGGCGATCGAGGCGTCGCGTCCACCGAAACGAGCTCCCACCCCCGACCAAAGGAGACCGCCGCCGGGCTGGACGACATCACCCGCCTGGCGGCCGACCTGCATCGGCTGATCAAGGAGTCGTGAGTCACCCGAGGCTGCTCTGCCTCGCACGAGGCGCGGTGGCCTGGCAGCATCTCCCTTCAGCCACCGCTCGAGGAGAGTGTCAGCCCATGGGCCTGTTCGACCTGTTGAGACCCCGTCGTGACTCGGTCGAGGTGACGCGGTCGGCCCTGGAGCAGGCCGACCAGACGGGCGATGGGGACGGCGGCGCGGTGACGGCGCTGATCACCTCGCTGCTCAATGTCGGCCTCGACGGCAAGGGGCCGATCGACTCGGCCATGACGGTCGCGGGCCACGCTCGCGAGGCCACGGACACCGTCGAGGAGGCCGTCGACAAGGTGGTGCGATCGCACGTCATCACCGGTGGCATCGGCGGCTTCGTCACCGGGCTCGGCGGCTTCGTCACCATGCCGATCGCTTTGCCGGTCAACGTGTTCGAGTTCTACGTGCAGGCCACCCGCATGGTGGGGGCGATCGCGCACCTGCGCGGTTACGACGTGAACCAGCCCCGGATCCGCACCGCCGTGCTGCTCACTCTGATCGGCTCGAGCGCGGATGACGTCCTGGCCAAGGCGGGCCTGAGCACCGGTGGCGGCCGGTTGACCTCGCTCGCCCTCAAGCGGCTGCCCCCGGCGGCCCTGCTGGTGATCAACAAGGGCGTCGGCTTCCGGCTGTTGCGCGGCGTCGGCGAGAAGGTGCTGGCCAAGCTGGGCCGGGGCATCCCGCTGGCCGGCGGTGTGGTCGGTGCCGGCCTCGACGGCTACCTGATGAAGAAGATCGCCGACCAGGCCAGCCACGAGTTCCCGCCGGTCGACGCCGGCTGAGCGACCCCACCAACCCTCGGTGATCATGTAATTCGTGCACGTTTTGTGCACGAATTACATGATCACCGAGGGTTGGCGGGGTGAATGATGCGGCGGTCGGTGACGATGCCGGTGATCAGGTCGGCCGGCGTGACGTCGAACGCCGGGTTGAGAGCGCTCGCACCGTCCGGGGCGATCCGGACGCCGTGCAGCGCCACCACCTCGTCGCGGCCGCGGTCCTCGATGACGATCGCGGCGCCGTCCGGGGTGGCCGCATCGAGGGTCGACTCGGGCGCCACCACGTAGAACGGCACGGCGCCACCGGCCTCGGCGGGTCGCGCGTGCCGGGCGGCCAGGGCCAGCGCGAACGTGCCCACCTTGTTGGCTGTGTCGCCGTTCGCCGCGATCCGGTCGGCCCCGACCAGCACGGCGTCGACCAGCCCGCGGCGGATCAGCGAGGCCGCTGCGGCGTCCACGATCAGGTCGAACGGGGCGCCGAGGCGGGTCAGCTCCCACGCGGTCAGTCGCGCACCCTGCAACAGCGGCCGGGTCTCGCAGGCGATCACGCGATCGAGCCGGCCGTCGCGCCACACCTGCTCGGCCACCGCGAGCGCGGTGCCGTGCTCGACCGCGGCGAGCGCGCCGGAATTGCAGATGGTCAGCAAGGCCAGCCGGCGCCGATCCGGCAGCACCCGGTACAGCTCGTCGGCGCCGCGCCGCGCCAGGGCGATCGAGGCCGCGATCTCGGCGTCGCGCAGCGCCAGCGCGACGGCGAGTACGGCCTCGTCGCGCTCCGGTCCCGGCGCCGTGCCCGCGATGGCGGACGCCGCCAGGTCGACGCCGCGGGCCAGGTTCACCGCCGTGGGCCGCGCGGCCCGTAATCGGGTGATCGCCTCGGCCGCGGCGTCCGGGGGCAGGGTACGGACGGCGAGCGCCACGCCCAGCGCCCCGGCCACTCCCAGCGCCGGCGCACCCCGCACCGCCAACCGCCCGATGGCCTCGATCAACTGATCCACGTCGGTCACGTCGAGGAAGACCAGCTCGTGGGGCAGCCGGGTCTGGTCCAACACGCGGATCCACGCGCCGGTTGGGTCCCAGTCGATCGGCCGCAGGGTGCCGGCTGCGGCCTTCGATGCCGTGCCACTCATGGCCAGGAACCTACCGCGGCGGATGCCGGTCGATTTGGGCCGATTCAGCCCGCTGGTCGCGCATCGGGCGAACTCACCGCGCGCCTTCGAATGATCGGCCACGGCCGCAGTGATACTGCGGGGATGGGGCATGACGGCACGGTGATCACCGACGACGTGGTGGTCACGGACGCCGCGCCCGCACCCGGCCCGCCGACGGCCGACCGGCCCGATGCCTCGCGCCCGGCATCGCGTCCCGCAGCACGCCCAGCATCGCGTCAGTCCGTGCGGCCCGCATCCCGAACCGAGGTCGGGCCGAATCGCCGGCCCGCCTCGCGCCCGGGCAGACCGCGGCCCACCACCGAGCCGATGCGTCGCCCCGATGCCCTGCCGGTGCGTCAGCGCGTCGTCCGGGCCGTGTTCCTGATCCTGCTCACCCTGGTGGTGCCCGGCGCCGCTCAGCTCGCCGCCGGCAACCGGTGGGTGGGGCGGCTGGCGGTGCGGATCTGGCTCGGTGTGGTGGGGCTGGTCGTCGTCCTCGCCGGGTTGTGGTTCGTGGCCCGGACGGTCGTGCTGCACCTGGTGACCAGCTCGCTGGTACTGATCCTGGTCGCGGTGTTCCTGTATGCCGTCGCGGTGGTGTGGCCGGTGCTGGTGGTGGACGCCTGGCGGTTGGGGCGGCCGGTGTTACTGCCGCGCCGGGCTCGCCTGGGCATGACCGGCCTGCTGGTGGTGGCCGTGCTGGTGACCAGCCTGCCGGTGCTGGGCGCCGGTCGCCGCACGTGGGCGGCGGCGAACCTGCTGGACGGCGTGTTCGGTGTGGGTGCCGAGTCGGCCGCCGTGGCGGGCCGGTACAACGTGCTGCTGCTCGGCGGGGACGCCGGCCCCGATCGCGTCGGCACCCGACCCGACAGCATGACGCTGGCCAGCATCGACGCCACGACCGGGCGGACGGTGCTGTTCGGCCTGCCCCGCAATCTCGAGAACGTCCGCTTCCCCGAGGGCTCGGCCGCGGCCAAGGCGCTTCCGCAGGGCTGGACCTGCGGTGACAAGTGCCTGTTGAACGGCATCTACACCTGGGGCAGCGAGCACAAGGCCGCCTTCCCGGGGGTGCGCGATGCCGGGGCCGAGGCGATGAAGCAGGCCGTCGAGGGCGTCACCGGCCTCGAGGTCAACTACTACGTCCTGGTCGACCTCAAGGGCTTCCGGCGGTTGATCGATGCCATGGGCGGCATCGATCTGACGGTTCGCGAACGGGTGCCGATCGGTGGTGGCACCTCGAAGGTGTCCGGCTACATCGAACCCGGAACCCAGCACCTCGACGGCTATCACGCGCTCTGGTACGCGCGGTCGCGCCACGGTGCCAACGACTATGCCCGCATGGCCCGGCAACGCTGCGTCATGAACGCCATGGTCGGGCAGATGGACCCCAGCACGCTGCTGGCCAAGTTCCAGGGGATCGCCGCGGCGGCGCAGGACGTCATGAGCACCGACATCCCGGCGTCCGACCTGGCCACGTTCATCACCCTGGGCAGCAAGGGCAAGAGCCAGAAGATCAGCAGTGTGGCGTTCGTGCCGCCGCTGGTGAACCCGGCCTACCCCGACTTCGCCCTGATCCACGACCGGGTGGTCCAGGCCCTGGTGACCTCGCGCAAGGAGTCGGCCACGCCGTCCGCCAAGGTCTCGCCGACCGCCTCGCCGTCGTTGGTCGCGATCCCCGGCGCCGGTGGCCTCAACGGCGTGCAGGTCTCGTCGGCCGCCACCCGCAAGGCCGTCTCGCCGTCGGTGGCGCCGTCGCCGATCTCGAGCGCGGACGCCGCCAAGGCCGCTCCCGAGGACGTCGCGGCCGCCTGTTCGCCGGCCTGAGGTGGGTTCTGCGGGTTCTGCCCTGCGCCTGCGGCGAGCGTCGATCGGCACCGAGGATTCTGGGCTACCGTCGGAGGCGATGTCCGCGACCATTCCCACCCCACCGGGTCCCACCTCACCGAGTCCCACCCCACCAGGTCCCGCGTCGGGCCTGACCGGTGACAGCTCCGGCGATGCCACCTGGCCGCCGGTGTCGGTCGTCGTCCCGGTGCTCAACGAGGAACGTCACCTGCACGAGTCGGTGACCCGGATCCTCGCTCAGGGGTACCCGGGTCAGCTCGAGGTGGTGCTGGCGCTCGGCCCGAGCACCGACCGCACCGACGAGGTCGCCGCGGCGCTGGCCGCCGCCGATCCTCGGGTGCGCACCGTGCCCAACCCGACCGGACGTACGCCCAATGCGCTGAACGCCGCCATCGCCGCCTCACGCCACCCGATCGTGGTGCGGGTCGACGGGCACGGCCTGCTCAATCCCGGCTACATCGCCACCGCCGTCCGGCTGCTCGAACAGACCGGGGCGGCCAACGTCGGCGGCGTCATGGCCGCCGAGGGCACCACCGACTTCACCCGGGCCGTGGCGACCGCGATGCGCAGCATCTTCGGGGTCGGCGGCGCCCGGTTCCACACCGGCGGTGAGCCCGGGCCGGCCGACACCGTCTACCTCGGGGTGTTCCGCCGCGAGGTGCTCGACCACCTCGGCGGGTACGACGAGTCGTTCCTGCGGGCGCAGGACTGGGAGCTCAACCACCGCATCCGCAGTGCCGGCCACACGGTCTGGTTCACCCCCGACCTGCAGGTGACCTACCGGCCGCGGTCGAGCCTGAAGGCGCTGGCCCGGCAGTACTTCCACTACGGCCGGTGGCGTCGGGTGGTGATGCGCCAGCACCCCGAGACGGTGAGCCTGCGCTACCTGACGCCGCCGGCCGTCGTCCTGGCGTGCGCGGCGGGGACCGTCGGGGCACTGGTCTCGCCGTGGGCGTTGATCGTGCCCGGTGGCTACCTGCTGGGCGTGCTGGGCGCCACGGCGCTGACCGCCAAGGGCCTGTCGCTGCGGTCGGTGGCGAGTCTGCCGGTGGTGTACGCCACGATGCACGTGAGCTGGGGTATCGGCTTCCTGACCAGCCCGAGGCGCCTGGCCCGCCGCGCTCCGGCACCGGCCGACGTCGGCTGAACCGGCGAGCCGACGAATCGATCGGACGACAGGACCCCCGTGCGCATCCTCATGCTGGTCGCGACCTCGCTGGCCTCGGACACCCGAGTGCTGCGTGAGGCCACCACGCTGGCCCGGGCCGGGCACTGCGTCCATGTGATCGGCAAGCAGGTGCCCACCGGCTGGCAGCCCCCGGACGGCGTCACCGCCTCGTCGGTGGGGGCCTCGTCGGTGTTCCGGCCGGACGGCGCGCCCTCGCTGTCGCGGCGCCGGCTGAGCCCGCCCGCCCGCACCGCCCGATGGCTGCTGCTGCCCACCCACCGCAACCAGGCCTTCGGCCGGTGGGCGACGGGTGCCGAGGCGGACGGGGCGCAGCGCGAGTACGACGTCGTGCACGCCCACGACTTCACCGCTCTCGAGGTGGGCGATCGGCTGGCCCGGCGCGCCGGGGTGCCCCTGGTCTACGACAGCCACGAGCTGTGGTCGGGCCGGCCGCGCATCGGACGCCCGACGCCGTGGCAGGCCCGCCGCGAGCGTGCCGTCGAGGCCGAGCTCGGGTCCCGGGCGGCGGCGGTGATCACGGTGGGGGACGGTGTCGCCGCCGCGTTGCGGCAGGCCTACGGCTGGCGGCACGTGCACGTGGTGCGCAACACCTTCCCGCTGCAGGCCGAACCGTCCGAGGGCGGGCCGGGGGACGGCGGGCAGCGAGTCACCCGCCACCGGTTGGACGCCCCGGTGGGCGCGGTCTACGCGGGGCGGTTGGCGCCCTACCGCGAACTCGAGACCATCGCCGAGGCCAGCCGCGGCACCGACCTGCCGATCACCCTGGTCGGCCCGGCCGACGAGACCTGGCTGGCGGCCTTCGACCCCGGCCGCGCTCGCGTCGAGCCCGCCCGCTCGGTCGAGGCCGTCGACGACCTGCTGGCCGAGGCCGGGCTGGCGCTGGTCACCCATTCCGACCGCTGGGTCAACCACCGGCTGGCGATGCCGAACAAGCTGTTCCACGCGGTGCACGTCGGGGTGCCGGTGGTGGCCACCGACGTCGGTGAGCTCGGGGCGATCGTGCGGCACCACGGTGTGGGGGAGCTGTACCGCCCGGGGGATGCGGCCTCGCTGCTGGCGGCGTTGCAGCGGGCGGGTGAGCGCTACGGCGCGCTGTGTGACGCCGTCCGGACGGCGGCCCCGGCCCTGTCGTGGGAGGCGGACGCCGCCGCGTTGACCGCTTTGTACGCCCAGCTGGGCGACGTTCCGGTGGCCGCCCCCGCGGCCGGCTCCGAGCCGGTGCCGGATGCGGGCGAGCGGGCCGACGCGGTCACTGGCGTCGACTACGCTGGTCGCTGGTCACGCACTGCGTCGGGCGGCAGCCCTCGCACTACGAGAGAGGTCGGGGAACACGAGCATGACGACCCCTGCTGACGTGGCGCGACCCGGCCCGCTGTCGTCGGAGACCCTGCACGTCTACGAGCCGCACCGTGCCGGTCTGCCCAAGAAGCTGGGGCCGTACTTCCGCGAGCTGTGGGAGCGGCGGGAGTTCGCCGCCGAGATGTCCCGCTCGGGCATCCGGGCCGCGAACACCCGCACCGTCTTCGGCCAGATCTGGCTGGTGCTCAACCCGCTGCTGCTGGCCCTGGTGTACTACCTGCTGGTCAACGTGTTGTCGCGGCAATCGCAGGGGATGGACTTCTTCGCCCACCTCACCGCCGGGCTGTTCACCTTCTACTTCATCAGCGGCTGTATGAGTACGGGCGCTGCCTCGGTGGTCGGCGGGGGGCGGCTGTTGCTCAACACCGCCTTCCCGCGGCTGTTGCTGCCGTTGTCGGCGGTCCGCACCGCGTTCTACCGGTTCTTGCCGACCATCCCGGTGTGGCTGGCGTTCTACCTGCTCGCGCCGAACCGGCAGTTCAGCTGGAAGACTGCGCTGTCCCTGGTGTTCCTGTTCATGATCGTCATCTTCTCCGCCGGGTTGGCCGCGATCTTCGCCACCTTGCAGGTCTACTTCCGGGACACGGCGGCGTTCCTGCCGTACTTCATCCGGATCTGGTTGTACCTGTCGCCGGTGATCATGACCGTTCAGCACCTGAAGAGCTATGCCTCGAAGGCCGGGGTCGAGCAGCTGCTCTACCTCAACCCGCTGTACTCGTTGCTCGGCGGGTTCACCGAGCTGCTGGTGGGCTCGCGCATGCCGCCGTGGCAGATGTGGGCCGGTGCGGTGGGCTGGACGGTCGGGGCGGCCCTGTTGGGGGCGTGGTACTTCATGTCCCGGGAGCGTGATTTCGCTGTCCGTATCTGACCAGACCACCGCCGCGGGCTTCGACGACGAAGAGGCTGCCCGTCGGGCCGTACGAGCCGAGGCCGACGCGGCGCGGGCGCTTCGCGCGGCCGGGCCGGCCGCCGTCCGGGTGCAGGACGTCTCGATCACCTACCGCACCACCTTCGAGCGGATCCCGACGTTCAAGAACGCCATCGTGCGGTTCGGGCGGGGCGAGCGTGCCGTCCGCGAGATCGAGGCGGTCAAGAACGTCACCTTCGACGTCCCGGTGGGCACGTCGCTGGGCATCATCGGCGCCAACGGCGCCGGTAAGTCGACCCTGATGCGCGCCCTGGCCGGCATCCTGCCCCCCACCTCGGGCCGGATCGAGGTCTACGGCCGGGTGAGCACCCTGCTGGCGCTCGGCGTCGGCTTCAACGGGCAGCTGTCCGGGCGCGAGAACGTCATCCTGGGTGGTCTGGCCTCCGGACTGAGCCGCAAGGAGGTCGAGGAGCGCGCCGAGGAGGTCGCCGACTTCGCCGACATCGGTGACTTCATGGACGCCCCGATGCGGACCTACTCCTCGGGCATGTTCAGCCGGCTGGCGTTCTCGGTCGCCGTGCACATGAAGCCCGACATCCTCATGATCGACGAGGCGCTGTCGGCCGGTGACGCCATCTTCAAGAAGAAGGCCGCCGACAAGATGAGCGAGCTGATGAAGAGCTCGCGCGCCATGTTCCTGGTCAGCCACGCCCTGGGCAGCGTCCGTGAGTTGTGCAACGACGCCATCTGGCTGCACAAGGGCAAGTTGATGATGCACGGTCACCCCGAGGACGTCATCGCGGCCTACAACCGGTTCATGCAGGTCGGCGAGGAGTCCTTCTCCCTCGAAGACCTCTGACCGGCGCGAGCGCGCTCGTGAGGCCGGACGTCTCGATCCTGACCAGCGGCCACGATGTGGCCGATGCCCGGCTGCACCGCGAGGTGGCCGCCCTGCGCCGTGCCGGGCTGAGCGTCGAGGTGCTCGGCCTGGGCGAGGCCACCGACGGCCCGGACGGCGCGCAGGTGCGCACCCGGGCCCGGCGCGGTCCGGTCGGCCGGGCGCTGCTGGCGGCCGGGCTGGGCTGGCGGGCGCGGGGCCGGCTGCTGATGACCCTCGACCCGGACTCCGCCGTGGCGACCTGGCCCGCGGCCCGGGTGCGCCGGCGCCGGTTGGTGGTCGACGTCCACGAGGACTACGCCGCCCTGCTGCGCGACCGGGCCTGGGCGCGCGGTCCGGCGGGAACGGTGGCCGCGGTGCTGGTGCGGGTGGCCGACCTGGCCGCTCGTCGGGCCGATCTGACGGTGGTGGCCGACGACCACGTGCCGCCGGCCACGGCCCGTCGCCGCCACGTGCTGCGCAACCTGCCGGACACCTCGATGATCCCCGAACCGGTGGCGCCCGAACCGGTTCCGCGGGCCGTCTACATCGGCGACGTGCGGGCCAGCCGAGGCGCGTTCGTCATGGTCGAGGCCATTGCGGCCGCGCCCGGCTGGACGCTGGACGTGATCGGTCCGGTGGCGCCGGCGGACGCCGCAGCGCTGCACGAGCGGTTGGCCGCCGCCGACGTCGCCGGCCGGGTTCGGCTGCACGGCCGGATGCCGCCCACTCAGGCATGGGCGGTGGCCGCGGGCGCGTGGGTCGGGTTGTGCCTGCTGGCGGACACCCCGGCCTTTCGGGACGCCGTACCCAGCAAGCTGGGGGAGTACCTGGCGGCCGGGCTGGGCGTGATCTGCAGCGACCTGCCGCGGCAGGCGGCCATCGTGCAGCAGTTCGGTGCGGGCGCCGTGGTGCCCTCGGGGCCGGAGAGCGCCGCGGCCACGGCCATCGTGCTGCGCGCGCTCACGGCCGATGCCTCACGGCTGGACCGGTGGCGCACCGCCGCGCAGACCGCGACGCGGGCGGCGTCCGGTACCGGGTACGACGAGTTCGCGGCGGCGATCGCCGCCGTGCTCAGTGCGCCAGCGATTGGCGCTCGGGGCGTCTGATCGCGCGCAGCTCGCGCTCGGCGGCCGCCAGGCCGGAGACCACCGGCGGTGCCGGGACGCGCCGGGCGATCCACCACGCCGCCGAGATGGCGCCGGAGTCCAGCGCCAGCACCAGCTGGGCGTTCTCGGCGCAGGCCAGCACCGCCGGGTCGCGGCGGGCCTTGGTGGCGAACTGCCGGGCGATGCCACCCCGGACGGCGCGGCGCACCGCCTGGTAGGGCTTGCTCCGACGAGCCTTGATGATCTTGCGCTTGGTGCCCCACCGCACCGTGCCGGCCATCCGGCGCAGCGTCAGGGGCGTGGCGTCCGAGGTTGCGGATTCGTCGGTGTCGGTGGCGTCTGTGCCGTCTGTGGTGTCTGCGGTGTCCCTTCCCTCCGCGCCGGTCTCGGACGAGTCCTCGGGCGGGGCCATCGCGTCGGTGGTCGAGGCGCGCGCCGCCGGACGGGACGCCGCCACGCGGACGGCGTCCTCGGGCTTGGGGGGCGGCGGGACGTAGCGCGTCACCGGGCCGAGGATCGTGGCCGAGCGCAGGCCCTGGGTGGATTCCATGGCGCGCCAGGTGAACAGGTCGATCTCGAGGTCGTCGCCACCGGCTGCCCGGAGCGACTCGCCGACCTCGGTCACCCGCGTACTCGACAGGGCGGTGCCGGCGGTGAGTACCAGGACTCTCATCGGGGTTCCCCCTGCGGCACGCCGGCGAGTTCGACCCTGCCCGTCGTGCCCGTCGTGCCCGTCGTCGTGCTCGACTCGGCGCCACCGGTCGGGGCGGGTGCGGGGATCACGACCAGGCCACCGACACTGGTGCTCAGTTCCTGCACCCGGGGCAGCAGTTGCAGATCGCGCTCGTAGGAGGCGGCGAACGCGCGGCACCGATCCCGAAGGTCGTCGTCCGCGTTCACGGCCGCGTGGGCGGCGGCGGTGAGGGCCTCGGCCACCGACGCCGGGTCGAGATCGCGCACCGGGAACCACATCGGGTAGCCGCGCAGCACGTCGGAGGCCGCGTTGATCGGGTCGTGTACCGACACGATCGGCATGCCGGTGGCGATGTACTCGAACACCTTGCCGCTGGTGACGTAGCGACCGGCACCGATGACCAGCAGCAGCACGTCGAAGGACTCGTAGACCGCGGCGATCTCGGTCTTGGCGACCGGTCCCTCGTAGCTCACGTCGGCGTCGGCGGCGTCCTCGACCAGGTTGGCCAGGTCGGCGCGGGGGGCGGCGTAGTAGCCCAGGTAGCCGTGCAGCCGGAGCCGACCCGTGGCGACCAACTCGTCGTCCTCGCGGGCCGAACGCCAGCCCTCGATCAGCTCGGCCAGCGGCACCTTGGGGCTGATCGTGCCCAGGTAGCCGAAGGTGAGCCCGGCACCGGCATCGGCGGCGTGGTGGCGGGCCGGTGGTGCCAGTTCGGGGTCGAAACCGTTGGAGACCACGTGCATCCGGGATGCACTGGCGGGATAACGCTTCTGGTGCCACGCCCGGATCGGCTCGTTCACGAACCACACCTCGTGAGCGGCGGCGATCAGGTCGCGCTCCCAGACCGCGGCGCGACTGCCCTCCTCGTGCAGCATGCCGCCCTCGAAGACGTCCAGCAGCCAGGCATCGCGGTAGTCCATGACGAACGGGACGCCGTGGCGGCGGTTGAGCACCCACGCGGCGGTGAAGTCGACGTTCGGGTTGGCGGTGGCCACCACCAGATCGACCGGGTCGGCCTGGTGGATGCGCAGCGCCGCCTGCTCGAGCACCTTGCGCCACGGCCCGTAGCCGGCCTCGGGGAAGTCGGCGGTGTCCTTGCGCACGTGCCGTTTGCGCCACCGGGCGGGGGAGTGCGCCCGCAACCAGGAGTAGCGCCGGATGTCGGTGTCGAGCAAGGGCCAGGAGAACGGCAACCGCTCGATCCGGATGCTGGGATCGACGTGATCCTCGAGGGTGGCGTCGAGCCCGGTGTACCGCTCGAACGCCTCGCGCTCGGCGGTCAGAACGGTGACGCGCCATCCGGCGTTCGCGAACGCGTTCGCGGTCGCCAGGGCGCGGTAGACCCCGCCACCTCTCGATGGGGGAAACCCCCATGCCACGTAGAGCAGGTGCGGCGCATCGCGCCGATCCGACATGCAACTTCTCCCAGCTGGCTCGGGTGGGTGGGAACCCGGGTGTGTTCGAGACCGTGGGTCCAACTCTAGACCACTCCGTGAGGGCTTTTGGCGACGTTCCGTAAGGCGCGGTCGCTCAACGTGTTCGGCATCCCTCGGCGGTCGGATCGCTACAGTGAGCGGGTGCCAGCAGCTGTGACCTCTGTCGCTGCCCGACTCGCCCGCCGCCTGCCCGCGCCCGCCCGGCGACTCGCGGGGCGAGCCCGCCGGATCGTGCGCCGGGCGCTGGGCCGGCCCGTTGCGGCCCAACGGGTTTCACGTCCCGCACCCCCGCCCCCGGTCGAGCTGCCGGTCCGGCCGGAGCCTCCGGACACCCCGGTGAGGCTGCTCATCGGCCCGGCCAACTTCGCCGGCCAGGGCTGGGAATGGGGTCGCGCTGCCGAGCGCGAACTGGACGGCGTCGGCGTCCAGGTGTTCATGTTCACTCGGCCCGATGGCTTCAACTACCCGTGTGACTACGGCGTGCCGGCGCCTGTCTATCGCTCGACGGCCTGGGGGATCCAGCAGGAGGACTACGTTCCGCAGCACTTCACGCACGTGCTGATCGAGGCGGGCCGGCCCGTGCTGGGCTTCGCGCACGGCGGCGAGGTGCCCGCCGAGGCGGCGCGGTTGCGCGCCGCCGGCGTCGCGGTGGCCATGCTGGCCCACGGCTCGGACGTGCGGTTGCCCTCGCGTCATGCCGAGCTGTACCCGCACTCGCCGTTCACCGACACCGAGTGGGATCTGGTCGCCAAGCTCGAGGCTCAGGCCGAGCGGCTCGGCGCGATCATCAACCAGGACACCGGGCTCGCCTTCGTCTCGACCCCCGACCTGCTGGACGACGTGCCCCGCGCGACCTGGCTGCCCGTCGTCCTGGACCTGGCGCGGTGGGCCTGCCCGACGGTGCCGCTCGAGCGCGAGCGTCCGCTGGTGGTGCACGCGCCGTCCAACACCCGGATCAAGGGCACCGAGCTGATCGAGCCGATCGTGGAACGCCTGGCCGAGAAGGGCCTGATCGACTACCGCCGGATCACCGGGGTGGCCAACGCCGACATGCCGGCGCTGTTCGCGCAGGCCGACGTGGTGCTCGATCAGTTCGTGCTGGGCAGCTACGGCGTCGCGGCGTGCGAGGGGTTGGCTGCGGGGCGCGTGGTGATCGGCCATGTCGCCGATCGGGTCCGCGACCGCGTCGGTGAGGACCTGCCGATCGTCGAGGCAACCGCCGACACCCTCGAAGAGGTGCTGGACCGGGTGTGTTCCGAGCGCGACTGGGCTCGGGCGCGGGCGACGTCCGGGGTGGAGTACGTCCGCCGGGTGCACGACGGACGGCGCTCGGCGCAGGTGTTGAGCGCTTTCCTCGAGTGAGCCGGTCGTACGCCTCGGGACAGCCGACCCTCAACCTCGGTGATCATGTAATCCGTGCACGCTCGTGAAGCGCTTCACGAGCGTGCACGGATTACATGATCACGGCGGGGCGAGGCGGTTCTGCGCGGCGGGTAGGCCGGACAGTGCCATGACGGGGCCGGACCCGGTGGTGTTGTCGGCCCTGCCGGCCCTACTGGTCTTGCCGTTCCTGGCGCGCCGTCGAGCTGCCAGCCAGACCGCGGGGATCGCCGCCTGATCGACGGCGACCAGCACCTCGGCCTCGCGCAGCAGGTCTCGCGTCCCCGCGTGGCGGGCCAGGCGCCGCGCCGCCGGCAGCCGGTCGGGGTCGAGGCGGAGTTTGCCCGCCGCGACCGGACGCCACGGCAGCCGGCCGGGCGGTAGCGGGGTGACGCCGTCCAGCACCTCGGCCAGCGCCGGCGAGGGTGGGCAGCGGTGGATCAGGTGCACCCGGT
Organism: Kineosporiaceae bacterium; assembly: GCA_016713225.1. Lineage (NCBI taxonomy): Bacteria > Bacillati > Actinomycetota > Actinomycetes > Kineosporiales > Kineosporiaceae > Kineosporiaceae bacterium. Next base: position 447,575 of record JADJPO010000004.1, on the reverse strand, counting down.
GCCCGGCGGCCTGCAGCGCCCGCACTCCCGAGATCAGGCCGTCCCCGGGCACCGAGGGGCCGAGCGCGATCAGCAGCACGGTCATCGCACGACTTCCGGGGAGGTGCGGGCGCGACGGGTGGCGACGAGTTCGCGCAGCGCGGCGACCCGGGGGGCGAGTTGGACGTCGCGGCGGAACGCCCGGGCCGCCTGCTGGGCCGCCCGAGCGCGCGCGGCCGTGTCCGGGTGACGGGCGTCCCGGGCCGCCGAGGCCAGGGCAGCCGCGATCGCGGCGGGGGACAGGTCGGCCGCCGGGTGCCAGCGCGGATACGACGCCAACACCTCGGCGGCGGCATTGCCCGGCGAGAGCACCGACACGATGGGCAGCCCGGTCGAGGCGTACTCGAAGACCTTGCCGCTGGTCACGTACTCGCCGCCGCCCAGGGCGAGGACCAGCACGTCGAAGGTGGCGTAGGTGGCGTCCACCTCGGTCTTGGAGACCGGCCCGTCGTAGCTCATGCCGGACGGCGCGGCCGCGTCCACCAGCGCCGCGAGCCCCGGATCGGGGGTGGCGTAGTAGCCGAGATAACCGCGCAGGACGGCGCGCGCGCCGTCCAGTTCGGGGGCCGTGGCGGCCTGCGAGTGGGGGAGTACGGCGTGCTTCCAGCCCTCGATCAGTTCGCGCAGCGGGACGACGGGGGTCAGCGTGCCGAGGTAGCCGACGGTGAGCGGGTGCTCGGGAGGACGGTCGGCGAACGGCACGGGTTCGGGCAGGTCACGGTCGTAACCGTTCATCACCACGTGCAGGTGCGCGGCGGCGTCCGGGTAGGTCTGGCCGTGCCAGCGCCGCAGCGCCTCGTTGACGAACCACACCTCGGTGGCGCCCCGGATCGCGCGCGCCTCCCACTGACCCGCGGGCGAGTCACCCGCCAGCCGCCGGGTGCCCGAGTAGGTGTGGAAGGTCCAGGCGTCACGGAAGTCGACCACGTAGGGGACGTCGTCCTCGGCGTCCAGGCGCAGTCCGGCGGTGATCGAGACCTGCGGGTTGGTGGTCGCCACCACCAGGTCGATCGGGGTGCGGGCGTGCAGTTCGACGGCGGTCTGCTCGATGCGGTGCCGCCACGGCCCGTAGCCCACCTCCGGGAAGGCGGCCAGGTCACGGCGCACCCGCAGCGTGCTCCACAGTCGGGGCGCCAGCACGCGCAGCGCCGGCCAGTCCGCGCGCGCGGTGAGATCGGTCTGCTGCGCCGGCCACGAGAACGGCACCCGGATCACCTCGACGCGCTCGTCGACCAGGCGCTCCAGGGCGTCGTCCGAGCCGGTGACATCGCGGAACACCTCGCGCGGCACGGTCAGCACGCTGACCCGCCAGCCGTCCGCGGCGAAGGCATTGGCCGTGGCCAGCGCGCGATGGACGCCGCCGGTACGCGACGGTGGGAAGCCCCACGCGACGTAGAGCACATGGGGTGGGCCGGTGAGCCGGTCTGTCACCTCGAGTCCTCTACAGCCGGTTGCGATACGTTGACGGCGCCAGCGTAGAACGCCGCTGACCTGTGGCACGCCACGTATCCCTCGAGCGAGCGCGCCACCTGACACCACCCGGATCAAGGAGTGCGATGGCCCGCATCGAGGCCAGTGCCGACGTCTCGCCCGACGCCACCATCGGTGAGGGCTCGTCCATCTGGCATCTGGCGCAGGTTCGTGAGAAGTCCGTGCTGGGCGCGGGCTGCATCATCGGACGCGGGGCCTACGTCGGCCCCGGCGTGCAGCTCGGCGACAACTGCAAGCTGCAGAACCATGCCCTGGTCTATGAACCCGCAGTGCTCGAGGACGGCGTGTTCGTCGGCCCCGCCGTGGTGTTCACCAACGACCACTACCCGCGCGCGATCAACCCGGACGGCACGCTCAAGAGCGCCCACGACTGGGAGCCGGTCGGGGTCACGGTGCGCACCGGTGCGGCCATCGGGGCGCGCTCGGTGTGTGTTGCCCCGGTCACCGTCGGCCGCTGGGCGATGGTGGCCGCCGGGTCGGTCGTGGTGAAGGACGTGCCGGACTTCGCGCTCGTCGCCGGGGTTCCGGCCCGCTGGATACGATGGGTCGGCCAGGCTGGCGTCCCGCTGGAGAGTGCGGGCGAGGGGCTGTGGCGCTGCCCGCAAACCGGGCGGACCTATCGAGAGCGCGCCGCCGACGAGGGTGCCGAGGCGCTTCAGACCCCACACGGCACTGTCTTGGAAGAAATCGTCCTGGAAGAGGTAGACCACGCATGACCGGATTCATCCCGCCCGCCAAGCCCTTGATCGGTGACGAGGAGCGGGAGGCCGTCGACCGTGTGCTGCGTAGCGGCATGCTCGCGCAGGGTCCCGAGGTCAAGGCGTTCGAAGAGGAGTTCTCGGCGCACTTCGGCCTCGGCCGGGCCTGTGTCGCGGTCAACTCCGGCACCTCGGGGCTGCACCTGGGGTTGCTGTCGAGTGGGGTGAAGGCCGGCGACGAGGTGATCGTGCCCTCGTTCACCTTCGCCGCCACCGCCAACTCGGTGGCCCTGACCGGTGCCACCCCGGTGTTCGCCGACATCGAGGCCGACTCGTTCTGCCTCGACCCCGCTGCCGTCGAGGCCGCGATCACCGAGCGCACCGTGGGCATCATGCCGGTGCACCTGTACGGGCACCCGGCGAACATGCCCGCGCTGCAGGCGATCGCGGACAAGCACAACCTGCAGATCTTCGAGGACGCCGCGCAGGCCCACGGCGCCTCGCTGCACGGCACGCCGGTGGGTGCCTTCGGCACGTTCGCGATGTTCTCGCTCTACCCGACCAAGAACATGACGTCGGGCGAGGGCGGCATGGTGTCGGCGGCGAATCCGCAGGTCGAGCGCCTGCTGCGGCTCTACCGCAACCAGGGCATGGAGATGCAGTATCACAACGAGGTCGTGGGCTTCAACGCGCGGATGACCGACATCCACGCCGCTATCGGCCGGGTGCAGCTGACCAAGGTCGGCGGCTGGACGAAGCAGCGCCAGGACAATGCCGCGTTCCTGTCGGCGAACCTGCGCGGGGTGACCCCGCCGCCGGTGGCCGAGGGCGCCGTCCACGTCTATCACCAGTACACGGTGCGGGTGCCGGAGGACCGGGATGGTCTGGCCAAGGCGCTGCGCGAGGAGTACCAGGTGGGTTCGGGCATGTTCTACCCGGTGCCCAACCACCGGTTGGCGCCGTTCGCGGTGTCGGTCGACCTGCCGCAGACCGAGAAGGCCGCGACCGAGTGCCTGTCGCTGCCGGTGCACCCCTCGCTGACCCAGGACGACCTCGAGCGCATCGTCACCGCCGTGAACACGCTCGCCGGGGCAGGTGCCTGATGGGATTCAACGGACAGTTGCCGCTGCGTGCCGGGTTGATCGGCGTCGGCATGATGGGCCGCCACCACGCAAGGGTGTTGCGCAGCCTGCAGGACGTCGAGCTGGTCGCCGTGGCCGATGCCGGTGGCGACCCGCACGGGGTGGCCGGAGGCTTGCCGCTGTACTCGACCGTGGAGGAGCTGATCGCCCACGGCATCGACTACGCCATGGTCGCGGTGCCGACGATCCATCACGAAGAGATCGGGCTCGCCCTGGCCGCAGCCGGGGTGCATGCGATGATCGAGAAGCCGCTGGCGCAGGACAGCGCCGCGGCGCTGAACCTGGCCGATGCCTTCGAGAAGGCCGGCCTGGTCGGGGCGGTCGGGCACATCGAGCGCTACAACCCGGCGTTGCAGAACCTGCGTTCCCGGTTGGAGCACGGTGACCTGGGCAGCGTGTACCAGGTGGTCACCCGGCGGCAGGGGCCGTTCCCGGCCCGGATCGCGGACGTCGGTGTGGTCAAGGACCTGGCCACTCACGACATCGACCTGACCGCGTGGGTGACGCAGCAGAACTTCGCCTCGGTCAGTGCGCGGACGGCGTTCAAGAGCGGGCGCCAGCACGAGGACCTGGTGGCCGTCGTCGGTCAGCTGACCGACGGCACGGTCACCTCGCACCTGGTCAACTGGCTCTCGCCGATGAAGGAACGGGTCACCATCGTCACCGGTGAGCGCGGCGCCTTCGTCGCGGACACCCTGACCGCCGACCTGACCTTCTTCGCCAACGGCCTGATCCCCACCACCTGGGACGGCGTCGCCGCCTTCCGGGGCGTGGCCGAGGGCGACATGATCCGGTTCGCGTTCGCCAAGCCCGAGCCGCTGCGCACCGAGCACGAGGCGTTCCGGGACGCCGTCCTGGGCAAGAGCATGGACGTCGTGACCATGCGCCAGGGCCTGGCCACTGTGGCCGTGGCCGAGATGGTGCTCACCTCGGCGCGCGAGGGGCGTGTGGTCGAGGCCCCCCAGCCCTGACGCCGATACGACGTCGAGTGGGGACGAACGCACCGTTCGCGAGCTGAGAACGGTGCATTCGTCCCCACTCGTCGTGCGCTGAGGTGCTCCGCCCTGTCCGCCGCCACGTTCTGTGCTCACGTTGAAGATCACGTTGAGGGATTCGTGCATACCGCAAGATCACGCTGAGGGATTCGTATGCGTGAATGCGACGGAATCCCGCAACGTGATCTTCAACGTGATCAGGCGAATCACCCGTGGGCGGCACCCGTGGGCGGCGAGCAGTTCGTCGGCGACCCGGAAGGCGGCCTTGCCGTCGCCGTAGGGCGTCGACTGCGGGCCGGCGGGGACGGCGCGGACGGCGACATCGGCGACCTGGGCCAGACCGGGGTCGAGGATGTTCCAGCCCGACTCGAGGGTCTCGGTCCACTCGGTCTCGGTGCGCAGTGTGGTGCACGGCGTCCCGAGCAGGAACGCCTCCTTCTGCAGGCCGCCCGAGTCGGTCACCACCCCGGCCGCGCCCATCACGGCGCGCACCATCTGGGGGTAGGGCAGTGGGTCGGTCGCGACCACCCGCGATGCCCCGGTACCGGAGGCACCACGGGACAACGAGATCCCGAACTCCTCGGCGCGGGCGCGCAGCCGCGGGTGGGCCAGCAGGACGACGGGTACCGGCACCCGCGCCAGGGCGTCGATCAGCGCCGCCAGCCGCTGCGGCTCGTCGGTGTTGTCGGCCCGGTGGATGGTCGCCACCACGTACGGCGCGGCGGGGTCGACGCCGTCCGGCAGGTCGGCGGGCGCCTCGCGCACGGCATCGCGCACCAGGAAGCAGACATCGGTCATCACGTCGCCCACCAGCCGCGACCGGGCGGCCAGACCTTCGACCGCCAGGTGGTCCATCGCGACCTGGGTGGGTGCCAAGAGCAGGTCGGCGGCGTGGTCGGTGAGCACTCGGTTGTGCTCCTCGGGCATACGCCGGTTGAACGAGCGCAGCCCGGCCTCGAGGTGGGCCACCGGCAGGTGCAGCTTCACCGCCGCCACGGCCCCGGCCAGGGTCGAGTTGGTGTCGCCGTAGACCAGCACCCAGTCGGGGCGGTGCGTGGTGAGCACCTCGTCCATCGCGGCGAGCATCGCCCCGGTCTGCGCGCCGTGCGAGCCGGACCCGACGCCCAGGTGCACGTCGGGGGCGGGGATGTGCAGGTCGGCGAAGAACGCGTCCGACATCAAGGCGTCGTAGTGCTGACCGGTGTGCACGATGACGTGCTCGATGGACTCGCTCGATCCGGCGCCCGACCTGGACGCCGACCCGGCCGTGGTGGCCGCGAACGCGGCCGCCACCGGGGCGAGCTTGACGAACTGGGGGCGGGCACCGACGACGCTCAACACCTTCACGGCGCCCCACTCTAGGGGCGGACGGCGCCATGCCTCATCGGTACTACCCTGAGCGCTGTGTCGAGCCGGCCGCGGGTGGTGCTGTTCCGTGCCAATGGCGTCGACACCGACTCCCGGGCCAAGAAGTTCGGGATGACGCTGGCGCGGCTCGGGTACGACGTGCACCTGCTGTCCGCCGAGCCGGCCGGCTCGTCGACCGGCACAGCGGCAGCCGCCGTCACGACACCGCGTCATCTCACCGCGCACGGCCGCGGCGGGGAACTGCAGGTCACCGTGCACACCGTGCTGGTCGGTACCACGCACCGTGACCTGCATCGCGCCGCCTTGGTGCACCGTCGGCGCCGCCGGTTCACCCTGCTCGACCGCTCCTCCGAGGACGAGTACCGCACCGCGATGCGTGAGCTGCGGGCCGCGATGACCACCGCGAGCGGCGCCCGGAAGGTGCTGGGCGGCGTCCGGCTGGCCTGGCGCGGGGGCCGCGGCAAGCTGCAGTGGGCCATCAACGTCGCGCACCGGCTGGCCTGGCGGCGGTGGGACGACCTGCGCGCCAACTCGACCTGGCTGGCCACCACCCGTGGGGTGCTGCCCGAGATCGAGGACTACGCGGCGGCCTTCGCCCCGGTGCTCGATCGGCTCGAACCCGAGGTGATCCACGCCCACCACCCCCTGGTACTCGGCACTGCGGTGCGTGCCGCTCGCCGTCGCCGCGCCGCCGGTGCCGCCTGCCACGTGATCTACGACGCCCGTGAGGACTTCGCCGGTCTACCGGTGCAGGAGCAGGGACGTCGCCGCCGGCACGCCGTGCTGGTGCGTGAGGAGGCCCGCTACATCCGTCAGGCCGAGGCGGTGATCACGGTCTCGGAACCCATCGCCGCCACCCTGGCGGCGCGCTATGCGCTGGCCACCACCCCCACGGTGGTGCTGAACGTGCCGGTGGACGACGTCACGCGCCGTCCGGGGGGTGGCGCCGTCTGGGGGTTGCCGACGGTGCGCGACGTCATCGACGTGGCCGGTCGGCCGTTGGCCGCCGAGGTGCCGCTGCTGGTCTATTCCGGCGCGGTCAGCCAGGCCCGTGGCGTCGATGTGCTGATCGAGGCGCTGCCCCACCTGCCGGGGGTGCACGCCGTCGTGGTGCCGGTGCCCTACCCGCACCCACAGCTGCCCGCGCTGCAGCAGCGGGCGGCAGAACTCGGGGTGGGTGAGCGGTTTCACGTCGCGCCCCCGGTCGGCCAGGATCACCTGCTGCACTATCTGGCGGGCGCGGATCTTGCGGTGTTCCCGATCCGCACCGGGTCGGCCAACATCGAGCAGGCGCTGCCCAACAAATTGTTCGAGAGCGTGCACGCGGGGTTGCCCATGGTGACCTGCGACGCGGCCTTGATCGCGGCCTTCGTGCGCGAGCACGACCTGGGCGAGGTGTTCTCGTTCGGTCGTCCGAACCGGTCCGGTACCGGTCAGGACGCCGCCACGGCCGGCGTGAGCCTGGCTCGCGCCGTCCGGCGAGCGCTCGACAATCCGCGCAACTCCTACGACCCGCACTGGCAACAGGTGCGTCGGCACTACTCTTGGCAGGGCCAGGAGCGCGCCATCCGCGGGGTGTACACACCTCTGGTGGCGCCCCCGACCCCGGACGGCATCGAGGTCGAGCCGTTCGGATCGCTCACCGTCGATGGAAGGTCTTCGTGAACATCACTGTCGTCGCCCTCGGCAAGATCGGTCTGCCTCTGGCGGTCCAGTTCGCCACCCGCGGGCACCACGTGATCGGTGCCGACGTGAACGCCGGTCTGGTCGAGACCGTCAACGCGGGCATCGAGCCCTTCCCCGGTGAGGACCACCTCGCCGACTACCTCGCCGACGTCGTGGCCGGTCGCAGTGTCAACGGCGCCCCGGCCGGTCGGCTGGAGGCCACCACCGACACCACCGAGGCGGTGCGGCGCAGCGAAGCCGTCGTGGTCGTCGTCCCGCTGTTCGTCGACGCCGACAGTCAGCCCGACTTCGGCTGGATGGACGACGCCACCCGCGCCATCGCGGCCGGGCTGCAGCCGGGCACCCTGGTCAGCTACGAGACCACGCTGCCGGTCGGCACCACGCGCACCCGGTTCCTGCCGATGCTCGAGGCGGGCAGTGGCCTGAGCGCCGGCAAGGACTTCCACCTCGTGTTCAGCCCCGAGCGGGTGTTCACCGGTCGGGTGTTCGCCGACCTGCGCAAGTACCCCAAGCTGATCGGTGGCATCGACGCCGAGAGTGCCAAGCGCGGGCAGGCGTTCTACGAGCAGGTGCTGACCTTCGACGAGCGCCCCGACCTCGACCGCCCCAACGGCGTGTGGGACCTGGGCAGCGCCGAGGCGGCCGAGATGGCCAAGCTCGCCGAGACCACCTACCGCGACGTCAACATCGGCCTGGCCAACCAGTTCGCCCGGTTCGCGGCACGCAACGGCATCGACGTGCACCAGGTGATCGAGGCCAGCAACAGCCAGCCGTTCAGCCACATCCACCGGCCCGGTATTGCGGTGGGCGGGCACTGCATCCCGGTGTACCCGCGGCTGTACCTGTTCAACGACCCCGACGCCACCGTCGTCCGCGCGGCCCGGCAGGCGAACGCCGAGATGCCCGAGTACACCGTCGGGGTGCTCGAGGGTGCCCACGGCGACCTGCGCGGTCAGCGGGTGCTGGTGCTCGGGGCGAGCTACCGGGGCGGGGTGAAGGAGACCGCGTTCAGTGGCGTCTTCGCCACCGTCGAGGCATTGCGGGCGCGCGGTGCCGAGGTGTTCGTGGACGACCCGATGTTCGCCGACGCCGAGCTGGAGCGGTACGGCTTCACCGCCTACCCCAAGGGCACTGCGGTGGACGCCGCGATCCTGCACACCGACCACGCCGGCTACCGCACGCTCACCGCGACCGATCTGCCGGGGGTGCGCACCGTGGTCGACGGCCGTGGGGTGCTGGACGCCGCGAACTGGCCGGATGTCACGCTGCGCGTCGTGGGGCGTGGCTGAGGCCACGCACCGGCCAGGCATGCACCGGTCGGACACGCACCGGTCAGAAAGGGGCGCCGCGGTCGATGGCTGAGCGGTTCGACGTCACCGTGGCCACGCCCTGGTACCCCACGCCCTACAACCGCATGGCCGGCTCGTTCGTCGCCGAGCACGCGGTGCTGGCCTCGGGGTTACCCGGGGTGCGTCCGGGTGGGGTGCACGTGGTGCACGGCCTGGAGTGGCCGGGCGGTGATGCCGCGGCGGCTCTGGCGCTGCGTCCCTCGTTCGACGCGGTGCTCGACCGGCTGCGGCACAGCGGCGGCACCCGGTTGCACGGGGTCGCCGGACCGCTCGACCGGGTGCCGGTGTTCACCGTCGGCGGCGCCGACTGGGGGGCGCGGGCCGAGGCCGCGGTGCGTGACGTCTCGCGGGCGGTCGGCACCTTCGCCTCGCCCGTGGTGCACGGCCACGTCGGCTACCTGGGCGGGCTGGTGGCCGCCCGGCTGGCCGAGCCCGGGGCGAGGGTGTTCGCCACCGAGCACTCCACGGCCTTGCGGGACGTGCTGGCCCAGCCGGCCGCGCGGGAGCACTACGCCGAGCTGATCGAGCGAGCCGATGCGGTGTTCTGTGTCAGCAACCTGCTGCGCGAACAGATCCTCGACGCGGTGCCCGACCCGCAGGGTGTGGTTCGGGTGCTGGCGAACCCGGTCGACTTCGCCGGGGCGCCACGGCGGTCCAGCCTGCCCGAGCGGTTGCGCCGCTGGGTGTTCATCGGCGGGCTGCACGAACGCAAGGGCGTGGTGCGGCTGGTTCGGGCCTTTGTCACCGCAGCCCGCGAGGACGGCGAGCTGAGCCTGACCCTGTTCGGCAGCGGCGCGTTGGCCGAGGTCCTGATCGGGCTCGCGCGTGACGGTGGGGTGGCCGACAAGCTGCACCTGCCCGGCGTGGTGCGCCACCGTGAGTTGTTGGCGCAGTTGCCGTCCTACGACCTGTTGCTCGCGCCGAGCACCTACGAGACCTTCCACCTGGCGGTGCCCGAGGCGGTGGCCGCCGGCCTGCCGGTGATCGTCACGCGCAGCGGCGGCCCGCAGGAGGCCCTGGCCGGGGTGGAGGACCAGGTGGGCCGGTTCGTCGACGTGAACGACGACCCGGACGAGCTGGTCGAGGCCTGGCGAGACCTGTCCGCCGGGCTGGGTGACCTCGATCTGGACGCCGCCCGCGCCACGCTCGATGCCCGCTACGGCCGGGAGGCGATCAGCGCTGCACTGGCTCGGGCCTACGGGTTACCCGGCACTGTGGCGACCCCTGACGTCCCGGGCGACGCGCTGAACGGCGCCGCCGCGCCGCCGGAACGTGTTGTCCTGGTGGCGGTTTCGGGGTGGCGCCGCTACCACGTGCAGGCCGAGCTGGAGGCTGCCGGCACCCTCGGGGTGCCTGTGGCGCTGATCAGCGACGACGTCCCGCTGCGCGAGCAGGCGACGGGCGCCGCGGCCACCGTCGTGGCGACCAAGCAGGCGAGCGCGCTCACCGGCGGCGTCGAGGTGTCCGCCATGGCGGCGCCGGGTGCCTCGCTCGCCGTCCGGGCCCGGCGCACGGTCGGGTCGTTGCGACGCCGGGCGCTGCGGCTGCTCGACGCCGGAACCGTTCCGCGCCAGCGCGCTGCGGGGGTCCGAGTGGACGACGACTTCTTGCAGGGGGCTCAGCTGGTGTTGGGGGACTGCCAGTCGATGCCGTTGGCGCGGGCCCTGCTGGCCGCGCATCCGCAGCTGCAGCCGGTGGTCGAGCTCGACCGGGTCGGGCCACTCGGCCCGAGCGTCGACAGCGAGGCCGGGCAGGTGGTGGCGCCGTGACCACGTTGCCCGGCCCTGCCCTGCCCCACGTGGTGATGCTGGTCGCCAACGACGTCAGCGCGGACACCCGGGTGCGTAAGAGTGCGCTGGCCGTGGCCGCCCTGGGTGCCCGGGTGACGATCGTCGGCATCACCGCGCAGCCGCGACGCAGCACCACCCGGCTGGGTCCGGTCACGATCCTGCGGGTGCCCGTCGACTTCCTGCTGCGTGACCGCCGCCGGGAACGGCGTTCTCGGCTGCATCGCGGCGAGATCGGCTGGCTCACCGCGGATCCTGCCGACGAGGCGGTCGAGCGTCGGCGGCTCGCGGTGGCGCATCGCGACGCCGCCGTGCGCGACGGGGTGGGCGGGGCGCTGGCCCGCCAGGTCACCCAGGCCCGGCGCCTCACGGTGCGGGCCGAGGGTCTGGGCCGCCGTCGTGCGGCGCGGGCGGCGACGTTGGCGTTCAAGGTCTACGACCGCGGCGTCCAGAAGCTCACGGTGGGCGCCACCCCCGAACGCATCGTCCCCGAGATCGACGACCTCGAGGTGGCGGTCGGGCCGGTACTCGACGAGTTGGCTCCCGACGCGATCCATGCCCACGACGTGCACTTCCTGGCGGTGGTCGGCCGCGCCGTGGCCCGGGCACGGGCCGCCGGACGCACGGTGCCGTGGGTGTACGACGCCCACGAGTGGGTGCCGGGACTGTCGCGCTACGGCGGCCGGACGGCGCGCGTGGTCGCCGCCTGGGCCGCGCTCGAGAAGCGGTGGGCCCGGCGCGCCGACCGGGTGATCACCGTCTCGCCACCGTTGGCCGAGGCGCTGCAGCAGCGCTACGGCCTGCCTCGACTGCCGGACGTGGTGCTGAACGTGCCGCCCCTGGCGGGCGCCGCGGCGTCCGAGGTGGCCGAGGTGGCCGAGGTGAGCGAGGCACTCGGGGCGGGTGCCGCCGACGTCCGCACCGCGGCCGGGGTTCCCGCCTGGGCGACGCTGCTGGTCTACAGCGGGGGAGTGCAGGCGGCCCGCGGCGTCGAGACCGCGGTGGCGGCGTTGACCCACCTGCCCGAGGCCCATCTGGTCGTGGTGGCGGTGCCCTCGGTGCACACCCCGGCGGTGGCCGCGGTGCGCACCGCGGCGGACCAGGCCGGCGTGGCCGACCGGTTGCACGTCGTTCCCGGGGTCGCCCCGGACCAGGTGGTCTCGTTCCTGCGGACCGCCGATGTGGGCCTGATCCCGTTGCGGCACTTCGGGTCTCACGAGATGGCGCTGGCCAACAAGCTGTTCGAGTACCTGCACGCCCGGTTGCCGATGGTGGTCAGCGATTGCCGGGCCCAGGCCGACTTCGTGCGCCGGCACGATCTGGGCGAGGTGCACATCGCCGGTGACGCCGCCGATCTGGCCCGGGCCGTGCAGCGGGTGCTGGCCGACCGCGAGCAGATCCGCGCGCGGATGGACGATCCCGCGTTGCGGGGGGCCTACACCTGGCAGGCGCAGGCAACGGTGCTGCAAGGGGTGTACCGCGACCTGCTGCCGGAGGCGCCGTTCACGGAGGTGGACGCCGCGGCGGCCGCGTTGACCGTGGCCGAGCCGGACGAACTCGCCGTACCCGACGGACAACGCACCCTGGCCATCGGGCCGGCCAACAGCGCCGGGCAGGCCTGGGCGTGGACCCGTTGCGCCGCAGGGCATCTCGAGGGTGTCGCCGGGTACGTGGTGGCGCTGCGCAACGAGAAGTACGACTACCCCGCCGACGAGCTGGTGGCCCGGCAGGCCTATCTGACCGACGCCGACTGGCAGTTGCGTACCCTGGCCCGGGCCCGCGCCACCTGGACGCATGTGCTGCTCGAGGCGGGCCGGCCGATCCTGGGGGGACTCGCCGGGCGGGACTTCGTCGCGGACGCCGCGCTGTTGCGGGCGAGCGGGGTCCAGGTGGGGCTGGTGTTCCACGGCTCGGAGGTGCGCGATCCGCGCCGGCACCGTCTGACGCACGAGTTCTCGCCGTTCGCCGACCCCAGGAGCGAGCTGACCCGGCGGCTGCAGGCCCGCTGCGATGCGCTGCTGCCGCAGGTGCGGGCCTTCGACGGGCCGCTGTTCGCCTCGACCCCCGATCAGCTCGACTACCTCCCCGAACGCGCCGAGCCTGCTGCCCCCGCGCAGTGGCTGCCGGTGGTCGTCGACACCGATCGGTTCTCACCTCACGGCGCGCCCGCGCCGCTCGAGCGAGCGCGACCGCTCGTCGTCCACGCGCCGTCCAACCCGGCCCTCAAGGGCACCGTGGACGTCGAGCGGGTGCTCGGCCCGCTGTCCGAGCGCGGGGTGATCGAGCTGCGCATGGTCACCGGGATGCCGCCGGAGCAGGCCGCCGAGCTGATCCGCACCGCCGACGTCGTGGTCGACCAACTGCTGCTCGGGCTCTACGGCGTGCTGGCCTGCGAGGCGATGGCCGCCGGACGGGTGGTGCTCGGTCACCTCGGGCAGCCGTTGCGCGAGGCGGTGCAGGCGCTGACCGGTGCAGAAGTGCCCGTGCTCGAGGCCACGCCCCGTAGTCTGGGCGAGGTGATGCAGCAGGTGCTCGACGACCGCGACGGGGCTGCGCGGGCGGCGGCGTCCGGGCCCGGCTTCGTCACCGAGGTGCACGACGGACGGCGCTCGGCCGGCGTCCTGGCCTCGTTCCTGGATGCGGTACCGGCCTTGTCCCTGGATGCGGAGGGTGTTCCCACGGTGGGTGGGTCACAGTGAGCAGTTCGCGGCCTCACGTGTTGCTGCTGGGTATGCAGTTCCCGCCGGCGCGCGGCAGCGGGGTGTACCGGATCCGGAGCTGGGCCAACCACTTCGCCCGGCGGGGATTCGATGTCACGGTGCTGGCGGCCGACCGCGACTACTGGGTCGAGCGGGCCGGGGTGATCGACCCCGAGTTGGAGCGCACCGTCGATCCGCGGGTCCGGGTGGTGCACGTCAAGGTGCCGCGCGAACACCTGCGGCAGAACCTGCGCACCATGTCGTGGTCGCACGCGAACTTTCCCCGGGCCTGGATCCGCGGCCACGACAAGGCCCGGCGCAAGATCTTCCCCGAGATCTACGCCTCGATCATCCCGCTGTTCCTGGCGCACGCGCTGGCGGTGCACGCCCGGCACCGGGTCGATGTCGTATTCGCGACCGGAAACCCCTACGCGCAGTACGGGGCGGCGTATCACCTCGGCCGGATGTTGCGCCGGCCGTACGTGGTCGACTACCACGACCCGTGGACGCTGAACCCGTTGACCGAGGACGACGCGTTCCCGCCGAACCACCCCGCGTTCGCCTGGGAGCGGCGGATCATCGAGAAGGCTGCGCTCACGGTGACCGTCAACGAGCCGCTGGGGCAGTGGTACCGCGAGCGCTATCCCGTTGCCGCGGAACGCATTCGGGTGGTCGAGAACGGTCTGGCCGAGGAGGTCGTGGCCGACGTCGCCTTCACCCCGCGGGATCCCGCCGAGCCGCTGCGTTTCGGCTACGTGGGCACCGTGCGCGGCGACCTGCCGATCGAGGAGTTCCTGGACGGCTGGGCGCTGGCGCGCAAGGAGCCCGCACTGCACGAGGCCACCATGGACTTCTACGGCTACCTCGGGTTCTTCACCCACACCGAGGGGCCGATCCGGGCACGGCTCGAGTCGGGCGTCGAGGGCGTGCGCTACCGCGGCCCGGTGCCGCAGCCGCAGCTGGGGCGGATCTACTCCGGGCTGGATGCACTGGCCATGCTGCTGCCGTCCTCGATCTACATGACCGCCGGCAAGGGCTACGACTACATGGCCGCCGGGCGTCCGGTGATCGGGGTGCACGACCCGCGCAACCACACCACCCAGGTGTTCCGCGACTACCCGCTGTTCTTCGGGGTGCCGACCGTGGACGCCGCCGCGGTGCGCGACGCCCTGGTGGCGGCCGCCGCAGCGGCCCGTGCCGAGACCACCGAGCAGTTCGAGGCCTGCCGTGACCTGGCGATGCGCCACACCTGGGACCTGGCCATGGAGCCGGTCGGCGCCGAGGTGGAGGCGATGATCCGTGGCTGAGATCGTGGCCGGGCACTCGGCAGAGCCCTCGACGCAGCCCACGACCGGGCCCACGACCGGGCCCACGACTGCACCCACGACCGGGCCGGCGGCTCGGCCGCGCGTGCTCGGGGTGTGCATCGGCCCCGCCCGGCGACACATCGTCGTCCAGATGCTGGGTGAGGTCGTGGCCGCCGGCGGATCGGCGTTGCTGCTGATCGCGGACGGCGCCGCGCCCGAGGACCTGCCCCCCGGCGTCGAGGTGCTCGACCTGGTGGCCGACGAACGCCGGGTCGGCGTCCACACCCTGCTGCGCCCGCATCGGGTCTGGCAGCTCTGGGGCACCTCGCGCCCGTATCGCGCCGTGCGCCCCTGGGTGCTGTGGCGGGCACTGCGCCGCCGGCTGGACGTCGTCCGGCTGGACGAGCTGGACCACATCGTGATCGTCAGCGTCGAGTCCTGGCCCATCACCTGGCAACTGTGCCGCCGCTCCTCCTCCGTCACCTACGGCTGGGACGTCCCCGCCGCTCTCTTCGCCCGCACCCCCACCCCCCAGTGAGCGCAATGTCACGTTGCACTCGTCTGGCGAGCGCGACGTGACATTGCGCTCGGGCGGGATGAGCGTGATCCCCGCCCGACCCCTCCTTCCGTCACCCGGTGTGCGTCATGACGGGTGAGGATCATGGAGGAGGGCTCACGTGAGCGATCTGCGAGAGCGGCTGAACCGGCTCGCCGAGGGCGCCTCGGGCGACCTGGACGCCGCGCAGCTCTGGACGACGGGACGTCGCCGACACAGTCTGCGCACCGCAGCCGGGGCGCTGGCCGTGCTGCTGATCGCCACGGTGTCCGGTCTGGGAGGGGCCACGCTGTGGTCTCGGACGGCCACCACGCAGTTGCCCAGCACGAGCCAGCGGACGGAATCGCCATGGCCGGCGCTGACCCTGCCGGATCGTTTCGTCACGCCGACGCCATGGTTGCCCGGAACCGATCAAGCCGGACCGATCGGGCCGTTGTCGGCGGTGGTCGGGGGGGCGCGGCGCAGCTGGCGCGGACTCGGCCCGGCCACAACGAACGGCCTGGCCGGGGTATCGGCACGGACCGGCGAGTACCGGTTCCTCGACCTGCCCGGGTACTCACCCTCGCCGGGTCGCCCTGCCTTGTCGGCCGATGGGCGCAGGCTGGCCTACTGGCAGTCCCCCGATGCGTCGGCACAGGACAACGCCGTGACCGGCCTGGCCGTGTACGACACCGTGAGCGGCACTGTTCGAACACACCGCTTCGACAACGCCCTGGGCACACGTGCCGACACACTGGTCTGGGTAGGCGAAACCCTCTGGTTCAGCTCGGTAAAGATCACCAGTTTGGCTGCTGATGGGTCGAGTTCAGGGACGGCCGCGATGTGGCAGTGGCCCATGGACGCCGTCGCTCGGGCAGACGAGACCTATCCGGTGGCGTCAGCACTGAACGCGGGGACGCCGTGGGGCGTGGTGCTGTCCGACGACGCGCCCTGGGACTACTCCATCAGCGACGGTCGCTCGGTCGTCCGGCTGGCGCTCGATCGTGACGCCAATGTCCCCCCGGTGTTCTCGGCTGACGGCTCAGCTCTGGCGGCGATCCTGCAGCCGTCCCCCGGCGTGATGGACAGCGAGCCGCATGATCTGCTGGTCGGTCGGCTCGCCAAGCCGATTCCGCTGGGATTCAACCTCACCGATGTCGACCGAGGACACCTGAGTGCGAGCGCGGACCTGACCGTGACCCTACGCGAGGTGCCCGGAGTCAAGGCGCAGGAGGTTCGGGGTTGGCGGGACGCGTCCCACGTCGTCGTGGAGCGGTACGAGCAGAGCCAGGCCCGCCTGCTCAGCGTCGACATTCGCACGGGGGCGAGCACGCCCCTGTCGCGGATCGCGACCCAGAACCGGGGACCTGGAACGATCGTTGCGGACGACGCCTGGCAGGGTGAGATCGTGCCCGCCTCGCCGGGTGCGCCGACCGATCCGCGCTGGACGGCTGCGAGCATTGCCGGGGCAGTTCTGCTCGGGCTGTGGGGTACCCGGTTCGTCCGGCGGCGGCGCGCCGTCGCCATCGCGCACGGTGAGGACGTCGGGTCCGCCGGGTCGGAGGCCGGAGCATGACGCCTCCTGGTGACTTCGCCGACTTCGTCGCCACCCGGCGAAACGCGTTGCTGCGCACGGCCTTCCTGCTCACCGGCGGCCACGAGCAGGACGCCGAGGACCTGGTGCAGACCGCCCTGGTCAAAGTAGTCCCGGCCTGGTCGCGCATTCGGGGCAACCCCGAGCCCTATGTCCGCCGGATCATGTTGCACGAGAACGTGTCTCGCTGGCGGTGGCGCCGTCGGCGACCGGAGGTGCTCACTGACACGCTGCCCGAAAGGCCTGCGGCGGCGTCCGATCGGCTGGGTGAGGACGACGAGCTGCGCCGAGCGCTCGCCGTCCTGGCTCCGCGTCAGCGGGCGGTGATCGTGTTGCGCTACTACGAGGACCTGACCGAACGCGAGACGGCGCAGCTCATGGGCATCTCGATCGGCACGGTGAAATCGCAGGCGCGGGATGCGCTGACCCGGCTGCGGGCGCTGCTACCCGACCTGGACGTCGACCCCGATCCCATGATCACCGATAGATCGCAGTTCGCTACCGCCAAGCCGGAGCAAACGGCGATCTAACGGTGATCATGGGCTGAGGAAGGTTGGCCGGGGACGTCGGGGGAAGGGGCGGGACGCAGGGAGGCCGTCACGCCTCGCTGAGGAAGGCCGTCACCCGCTCGGCGGGGCGCCCGATGATCGCGCGCCCGGGGCGGATCAGCACCGGGCGCTCCATCAATGCCGGGTGCTCGGCCAGCACCACAGCCACCTGCTCGGCGGTCTGCACGTCAGCGGCCGTCAACCCGACCTCGGCGAACAGCGGATCGCGTCGTACCAGTGCCGAGGGCGGGTCGTCGAGGATTGCCAGCAGGTCGGCCAGCGCCGCGGCGTCCAAGGGAGTCTTCAGGTACACGACGACCTGAACCCCCTCACCGGCGGCGGTCACGGCCGCCAAGGCTCCCCGCGACTTCGAGCACCGGGGATTGTGCAGCAGGGTCAATTCCTCCATGTCGGCAGCCTAACCGGCGTTCTTCTGCACCCATTCGGGTGATCAGGTTCGAACGATCGCGGACGACGAGAGAGGCGACAGCGATCACCCGGCACCGACCACCCGGCCACGTCCCGCCGCCCTCACCGCCGCCCCCGTCCTCACCGCCCCCTCGCGAGGAGACCTGCGCATGCTCCGCCCCGTCCGGCACCCGGCGACCGTGCTCGTCGCGCTGACCACGGCGCTGGGCTCCTTGATGATCCCGTCGTCGGCGATGGCGACCACGGCCGCCGGGGCCTCTCCGGCCGAGCGCCCCGTCGGTGGCATCGCGCCGACGCCCGTGGCGAGACGCGCGGCGACGTCCGGGGTCGCCACCATCAGCGGATCAGGGTTCGGTCACGGCGTCGGACTGTCGCAGTACGGCGCCCTGGGCATGGCCCGCGCCGGCAAGACCGCGCCGGAGATCGTGGGGCACTACTACACGGGCGTCGCCGTCACCGCAGCCCGCGACGCCGTCGACCTGCGGGTGAACGTGGTGCATCGCGGTCGCTCGATCGTGCTGCGCCCGGTCGCGATCGGGGACGCCGCTGCGCACCGCGCGCGCCTGACCCCCACCACCGGGACGCCGCTCCTGCTGGCCCCGGGCGACCTGGCCACCGTGACGCCGTCGTCCGGTGCCGTGACGGTGGCCGTCCGTCGGGGCTCGGGCGCCACGATCACCCGCAGCAGCACGGGGTGGACGGTCGACTGGACCGGCACCAAGGCCTGGTCAGGCCCGGCCACCCGCCTGGCCCTCACCTCGCGCATGCTCGGCGGCACCGCGACCAAGGAACGCTCCTACCGGTGGGGCCGGCTCGCGCTGACCAACCTCGCCGGCGGCCTGGAGGCGGTCACGACCGTCGACCTGCATGCCGGCTACCTGCGTGGCCTCGCCGAGATGCCGTCGTCCTGGCCCGCCGCAGCCCTGCAGGCGCAGGTGATCACGGCGCGCAGCTATGCGCTGGTGGCCGCGACCTCGGCGCCGAAGGCCAGCTGCGGCGGCTGCCAGCTGTGGGACGACCAGCGCAGCCAGATGTACGTCGGCTGGGCCAAGGAGGGCGAGAAGATCGGCTCGACCGACTACGGCGCCCGGTGGGTGGCCGCGGTGACGGCGACCTCACCGACGCCGACGACCGGGATCGCGGTGCTGTACCAGGGGCGCCCCGTGCAGACCTACTACGCCTCGTCGACCGGCGGCAAGACCCGTGATCCGAAGGCGGTCTGGGGCAGCTCGGTGCCCTACCTGCGGGTGGTCGCCGACCCGTGGAGTCTCGACCCGAGCGTGAACCCGGGCTTTGCCGCGTGGAAGCGCACCGTCACCGTCACCAAACTGGCCTCGGCCTTCGGCATCACCGACGGCTCGGGGATCGCCTCGCTCGCCATCGCCACCCGGGACGCAGCCGGCGCGGTGACCGCGCTGAAGGCGACCTCCGGGGCGGGCCAGGTGCGCACCCTCACCGGGGAGGCCTTCCGCTCACGCCTCGGCCTGCCCACATCTCGGGAATGTCGCCCGAGACCACCAGGGGCGCGCCGGTGGCGGCCACGATCTCCTCCACGGTCACGCCGGGGGCGCGCTCGCGCAGCACCAGGCCGTCATCGGTCACGTCCATCACGGCGAGGTCGGTGATGATGCGGTTCACCACGCCCTGGCCGGTGAGCGGCAGGTCGCATTTCACGACGACCTTGTGGGTGCCGTCCTTGGCGACGTGCTCCATCAGCACGACCACGGACTTGGCGCCGTGCACCAGGTCCATCGCCCCGCCCATGCCCTTGACCATCTTGCCGGGGATCATCCAGTTGGCGATGTCGCCGTCGGCGGAGACCTGCATCGCGCCCAGGATGGCCGCGTCGACCTTGCCGCCGCGGATCATGCCGAAGGACGTTGCCGAGTCGAAGAACGAGGCGCCATGGCGCAGGGTCACGGTCTCCTTGCCGGCGTTGATCAGGTCCGGGTCCTCGTCGCCCTCGTAGGGGTAGGGGCCGAAGCCGAGGATGCCGTTCTCGGACTGCAGCACCAGCTCGACGTCGTTCGGCACGTAGTTCGGCACCAGGGTCGGCAGGCCGATGCCGAGGTTGACGTACGAGCCGTCGTGCAGCTCGGCGGCGGCACGGGCCGCCATCTGCTCACGGGTGAGGGCCATGTCAGCTGAGTCCTTCGCTTCCGGCGCCGTACAGGTCGCGCGGACGCGGCCGGACGGTGCGCTTCTCGATCCGCTTGTCGTGCGCCTGTTCCACCGACAGGGCCACCACGCGGTGCACGAACACGCCGGGCAGGTGGATGCGGTTCGGGTCGAGCTCGCCGGGCTCCTCCAGGTGCTCCACCTCGGCGATGGTGATCTTTCCGCTCATCGCGGCCAACGGGTTGAAGTTGCGGGCCGCGTGCCGGAACACCAGGTTGCCGTGCCGGTCACCGGCCCAGGCCCGCACCAGGCCGTAGTCGGCGCGGATGGCGTTCTCCAGCACGAAGGTGCGCTGCTTGCCGTCCACGTCGAACTGGGCGGTCGACTTGGCCGGGGAGGACAGCGCGATCGAGCCGTCCGCGGCGTACTTCCACGGCAGGCCGCCCTCGGCGACCTGGGTGCCGACGCCGGTCGCCGTGTAGAAGGCCGGGATGCCCGACCCGCCGGCCCGTAGCCGCTCGGCCAGGGTGCCCTGCGGGGTCAGCTCGACCTCGAGTTCGCCGGACAGGTACTGCCGGGCGAACTCCTTGTTCTCGCCGACGTAGGAGGCCACGATCCGCCGGATGCGTTTGGCATCCAACAACAGTCCGAGCCCCACGCCGTCGACGCCGCAGTTGTTCGAGATCACCTCGAGATCGGACGTGCCCTGCTCGAGGATCGCTTGGATGAGAACGGAGGGGATGCCACAGATCCCGAAACCGCCGACGGCGAGTGAGGCGCCGTGGGGGATGTCCGCGACCGCTTCGGCAGCGCTGGCTACGACTTTGTCCACGGCCGAAATCTACTCGTGCCCCCGGTGTCGCTGGGGTGGTGTGCGCCACGTCTTCGATAACGTATGTGACAGGTGTGACTACGAAGCGCGACAATTGGTTACTAAGAGTTCCAGGCCCCGGGGGATCATCATGCACCGACGCACACTCGCCGTCCTCGGTCTGCTCCCCGCGATGATCGCGCTACCGACCGTGGACCTGGCCTCCGTGGCCGGCTTGCGGGCCGCGGCCGGCCCGGTGTCGGGCTCGGTGCGTGAGATCGCCATCAGCGGTGTCGACGCCGGCGGGTTGCGCGGGTTGGCGACCGGCCCACAGGCCGGTCGGGTGACGGCCCTGACCCCGCCACGCACCACGGCTCGGTTCGACCTGGTCGCGCTGACCTGGTCCGGCACGCTGCGCGCCGACACGACGCTGTCGGTGCGTGTCCGTGAGAACGGGCAGTGGACGGCGTGGCACACACTCGAATCCGATGAGCACGCGCCCAACCCGGGTCAAGAGGTCCCACCGGCCGGCGCGAAGGGCGCGTCGTCCCCGCTGTTGACCGCCGGCGCGGACGGCGTCCAGGTGCGCGTGGTCTCGCCGACCGGCAGCGGGCCGTCCGGGTTGCACGCGGTGATGGTGGACGGCGGCCGCTCGGCCGCCGATTCGCCCTCCGGTCCGGCGGCGAGCGCCGCAGCGGCGACCCGGGCACCGACGATCATCAGCCGGGCGAAGTGGGGCGCCGACGAATCACTGGTCAAGGACCCGCCGATCTACGACACCACCGCGCGCACCCTGTTCATCCACCACACCGACACCACGAACACCTACACGGCCGCGCAGGCCTACGCCCAGGTGCGATCGGTGTACCTGTTCCACACCAAGTCCCGCGGGTGGAACGACGTCGGCTACAACTTCCTGGTCGACCGCTTCGGCCGGGTCTTCGAGGGCCGCCGCGGCAGCATCACCCAGGCCGTGCGCGGTGCCCACACCGGCGGGTTCAACACCGAGGCGATCGGGATCTCGGTGCTCGGCACGTTCACCACGGTCTCGCCGTCCTCGGCCGCCCTGCGCGGCGTGGTCGACGTCGCAGCCTGGAAGTCGGCGCAGTACTTCGTCAATCCACGCGGCTCGGTCTACGTGACCTCGAGCGGTGGGGCCTCGAAGTTCCCGGCCGGCAAACGCGTTCTGCTGCGCACCATCTCGGGGCACCGCGACGTCGGCTCGACCGAGTGTCCCGGCGACAAGCTGTATCCCGACCTGAACTGGATGCGCGGCGCGGTGGCCGCCCGGATGGCCCCCGGGCTGATCGGTCCGCGGCTGTCCTCCACGGCGGTGGCCTGGAACGGCTCGCCCGTCGGCTTCTCGGCCGTCGTGCCCACGAACCAGAAGTGGTCCTTCACGGTTCGGCCGATGTGCGCCAGCACGCCGATCAACAGTCAGACCGGCATGACGGCGTCCAGGATCGGCGCGATCTGGGACCTGAAGGACACGAACGGTGCGCCCGCGGCGCCCGGGGTGTATCAGGTCTCGGTGGTGTCGAACTCGCCGGTGGGCAGCGTACGGCAGGCGCAGGACCTCGAGATCTTGCCGACGGTGGACTCCCCGGCCGGGCGTTGCCGGGTGGCGCGCGCCGGAGTGGTCGACGTCTACACCTCGGCCGTGCTCGCGGGTCGGTCCCGTTACCCGAGTGCCTCCAGCGTGGTGCTGGCCGGATCGGGGTCGCTGGTCGACGGCCTGGTCGCCGCGCCGCTGGCCGCAGCCAAGGGCGCGCCGCTGTTGCTGTCGGGGCTGAAGTCGTTGCCCGCCGTGGTGGCGCAGGACATCACGGCCCGCGGCGGGGTCACCACGGCCTACATCGTCGGCGGCACCACCTCGATCAGCGCCGCGGTCGAGACCCAGCTGCGGGGGCTCGGCGTGACCACCATCGTGCGGCTGAGCGGGCGTGACCGGTACGCGATGTCGGCCGCCGTGGCCCGGCAGATGGGCGCTGCCGGCGGTGCCGCGGTGGTCGTGTCCGGATCGAACGTGGCGGACGCCGCCGCGGTCGCCGGTCCGGCCGCAGCCACCGGCCGGCCGCTGCTGTTGGTGGCCTCGACCGGGGTGCCGGCCGCGACCGGCTCGGCGTTGAAGGCGTTGGGCGTCAAGCGGGTACTGGTGGTCGGCACCACCGCCGCGGTGCCTGCCAAGGTTGCAGCCCGACTGAGCGCGTACGGCGTCACCCGGCTGTCGCGGGTCGGTTCGGCCGACCGGGCGAGCACGGCCACCGCGGTGGCCACCGCGTTCGCGAACCCGGTGGGGATCAACCAGATCGTCGCCGTCCCCTCCTCGACCAGCTTGTGGTCGGTGGTGGGGGCCGGGCAGGGCCGGCTCACCGTGCTGGCGAGCTCGTCGACGGTGCCGCCGGCCACTGCCGCGTGGTTGCGGGCACGACACCCCGGTGCCATCTCCCTGATGGCCGACCAGCGGACCGTGAACACCGCGGTGATGCGCTCGCTGCTGGTCAACATGGCCTGACCCTCGGTGATCATGTAATCCGTGCACGTTTTGTGCACGGATTACATGATCACGGGGAGGGTTGGTGCTGTGGTGAGGGCTGGCGGTGGGCGACGTCCCTCGGATGACGCCCTGCAGGGTTAGCCTTGCGGCCGTGCCGAGCGCCGTGACGATGCGATCGACCGCGTCGGGTCGGCGCGGCGGTGTCGCCGTGACGATCGACCGGGTGGGCATCGCCGCCGGGATCAGCGCGGTGGGTATCGCCCTGGTGGCAGCGATCGCGGTGCCGCTGGGGTTCTGGACGCCGTGGCTGGCCTGGCCGGGTGCCCTGGCGATCACGGCGGCGGGCTGGGTCATGGCCGGCTGGTCCGCCGGGCTCGAGGTGTCGACCGCCACGGACGACGGGCGCCGGACCCTCCTGCTGTCGAGCCTGACGACGGCGGGGCTGGCGCTGGCCTTCACGGTGTGGAACGCCGTGCTGCACGCCGAGCACCTGGTGCTGCGCCGCGACCCGGGCGCCTACGGCCTCTACACGCAGTGGATCGCCACGCGCCATCGGCTGCCGATCCCGGCTGATCTGGCGGCCTTCGGCGGGCCGGCGGCGTACGACGTCACCGGGTTCACCCTCGATGCCCCCGCCTACTACCAGGTACTGCACGGCACCGGCGCCGGGTTGCAGGCCGAGATCGTGCCGCAGTTCCTGGTCGGACCGCCCGCGCTGTACTCGTTCGGGTGGTGGGCCGGATCCGCGGTCGGCCAGCCGTGGGCCGGGGCGCAGATCATGCCGGCCCTCCTGGGCGGCCTGGCGCTGGTGACGTTCGGCTCGCTGGCCACCCGGCTGATCGGGCCGCGCTGGACGCCGCTCGCGGTGGCCGTGCTCGCCGTGAGCTACCCGGTGGCCTGGTCCGCGCGCACCACGTTCTCCGAACCCGCTGCGCTGCTGGTGTTGTTGGCCGGCGCGTGCCTGGCGGTCGACGCGATCGGGTCCGGACGGCGCGCGCTCGGCGGGCTGGCCGGTGCGGTGCTCGGATTGGCCGGGTTGATCCGGGTCGACAGCGTCCGCGAGGTGGCCGCCGTGGTCGCGGTCTGCGTCCTGCCGGCGGTGCGCGGTAACCGGGCCGCGGCCCCCCTCGCGGGTGGTGCGGTGGCGGGAACCCTGGTCAGCATCGGGGTCTGGTCGATCATGTCGCGGCCCTACCTGAACACCGTGTCCTCCTCCCTGGTGCCCCTGTTGGCGGCAACCGGCGCCCTGGTGCTGGTGGCAGCGGTGGTCGTCCCGTTGGCCCGGCGGCGTGATCGCGCTCGGTCGACCGACGGCATGGCGGCCGCAGCCCAGCCGGCTCGGGCGCACCGACTGATGGCGCGCGGCGCCTCGGTCGGCGTCGTCGCGGTCGGCCTGGTGCTGCTCTCACGCCCGCTGTGGCTCATCGCGCGGCAGGCGCCGGACACACCGAGCGCCCGATTCGTCGCCAGCCTGCAGGCCGGTCAGGGGCTCGCGGTCGACGCCGGCCGGCTGTACTCCGAGCACTCCCTCGCGTGGGTGGCCTGGTATCTCGGGTGGGGCGGCGTGGTCATCGCCTGGGGTGTGCTGGCCGCGCTCGCCGGGCAGGTGGTGACCTGGTGGTTCGCCCGTCGCGCGACGCCGCCGACCTGGCTGCTGCCGGCCGTCGCCGGGTTCGGTTCAACGGTGTTGGTGCTCTACCGGCCGGGCATCACCCCGGATCACCCGTGGGCCGATCGCCGGCTGGTCACCGTCGTCCTGCCCGTCATCGTCCTCGCTGCCGTCGCGGGAATCGCTTGGTCCACAAGGGTTCTGGGGGCGAGAACCTCTGCGCTGGGACGGCGCGTGCTCGCCGCGGCGGGGGTCGCCGTCCTGCTGGGGCCGACGGTGTGGGCCACGGCGCCGGTGGCCCTGCTGCGCACCGAACGCGGTGAGGTGGCTGCCGTGGGATCGGTGTGCGCCCAGCTGCAGCCGGGCGATGTCGTGGTCGCGGTGGAGGGCACGGACGACGGCCACGCCCAGCGCTCGGCGAACGAGTGGCTGCAGGTGATCCGCGGGGTCTGTGGCCACCCGAGTGGGGCGCTGCTGACCCCGGTGGCGCAGTTGCCGGACGCCGTGACCCGCCTGGCCGCGCTGGTCGAGGGCGCCGGCGGACACCTGGTGTTGCTGACCGCCCAGGAGGACGCCGCGGCGGCGCAGCGGGTGCTCGATGCGGCCACCGCCGGCACCTCCCGAGAGGGTGCCCCGCGCCTGCCGGCTGCCCGGTTGTCGACCGTGGAGGACCGCAAACTGCTGACGCGGCGTCCACCCAACGGCGCCCGCCTGGTGATCGAGGTCTGGCTCGCCCGATGAGGCGGGGCCAGGGCGAGCTCAGGGCGAGCTCAGGGCGAGCTCACGGTGGGATCGGGTGGGTTGTCCGCTGGTGGCGCCTAGGGCATGATGCGGGCTCTCGGTCGACCGGGCACCCGGTCGATCACGTGTCAGACGTTCCTCGGGGGAGGACATGTCGTCGTTCCCGGTGCCCCCCGGTTTTGCGGAGGCCCTGCTCGCACGCCGCGAGCGTCGTCGTCGACGCCGCCGCATCGCCGGCGCGGCAGCCGCCGTCCTGGTGCTCGCCGGGGGTCTGGTCGGCTATGTGACCCGGCATCGATCGGCGGACGGCGCCGCGCGCAGTTGCGACAGCCCGCCCGTGCCCTTGGTGGTGGTCGCCTCGATGGACAAGGTCGCGCTGATGACCCGGTTCGCGGCGGACTTCTCTGCCGGCGGCAGAACGGCCACCGGCCAGTGCGTGGCCGTCACCGTGGTGGGCAAGGGATCGGGCGCCGCGGCGTCCGCGCTGGCCAAGGGGTGGGCCACCACCGATGGTCCCCAGCCCGACGTCTGGTCGCCGACCGGTTCGATCTGGTTGCCGTTGCTCGAGCAGCGGCTGGCGCAGGCGCAGCGGTCGAGCCTGGTGCCCGCGCCGGCTGCAGCGCCACGCCTCGCGGCCTCACCGATGGTCGTGGCCATGCCACGGCCGATGGCCGAGGCGCTCGGCTGGCCGGACAAGCAGCTCGGGTGGGCCGACATGCTCTCGCTCGCCTCTGCCGAGACCGGATGGGGCTCCTTCGGTCACCCCGAGTGGGGCCGATTCCTGTTGGGCAAGACCAATCCGAACTTCTCCCACGCCGGGCTCGAGGGCACCGTGGCGACCTACTTCGCGGCGGTGGGGCGCACCTCGGGGCTGACGGAGGCCGACGTCCGTGCCGCGGCCACCCGAACCTTCGTCGCCGGGGTGGAACAGTCCGTGATCCGCTACGGCGACACCACGGTGAGCTTCCAAACCGATTGGCTGCGAGCCGATCAGGCCGGTCAGGCGATGTCGTACATCTCGGCTCTGGTCACCGAGGAGAACCTGGTCGTCAGCTACAACGAGGGCAACCCGACCGGTGACCCGGCCCTGGCCGGCAAGGGCACCCCGCCCACGGTTCCCCTGGTGGCGATCTACCCCAAGGAAGGCACGTTCGTCGCCGACCACCCGTTCGCGGCGCTCAGCGCGCCCTGGGTGACGCCTGCGAAACGAGCTGCGGCCCAGGCGTTCGCCGACTACCTGCGCAGCGCGCCGGTGCAGCAGCGCTGGCAGGACAATCATTTCCGGGACGCCGCGGGACGGCCCGCCGCGGGCCTGACCGTCGCCGACGGGGTGCTGCCGGCCGAGCCGCGTGCGGTGCTGCAACCGCCGGCCCCCGCGGTGACCTCGGCGATCCTGGACAGCTGGTCGCAGCTGCGCAAGACCGCCAGCGTGATCAATCTGGTCGATGTGTCGGGGTCGATGCTCGAGCGCCTGCCGGGTTCGAAGAGCACCAAGCTGGACGCCGCGAAGAAGGCCGCGACCGCCTCGCTCGACCTGTTCACCGACCGCGACGAGGTCGGGTTGTGGTCGTTCTCGGGAGGCAAGCGCGGCGTGGTCGACCACCACCAGCTCGTCGGTGTCGGCCCGATGGCCGAATCGCTCGGCGGCACCCCGCGGCGTGCGGTTCTGGCCACCCAGCTCGCCGCGCTGAAGGCCCAGGGCGACACCGGCCTCTACAACAGCATCGATGCCGCCTATCGCGCCCTGCTGGCCCGCTATCGCCAGGACCGGATCAACGCCCTGGTGGTGATCACCGACGGCCGCAACGACGCCCAGGGTGGGTTGAGCCTGAAGGGGTTGCTCGACAGCATGACCACGCTCGACCCCGGCCACACCATCCGGGTGATCACCATCGCCTACGGTCCGGACGCCGACAAGGACTCCTTGGCCAAGATCGCGCGGGCCACCAAGGGCGCGGCCTACGTCGCCCCGACCGACGCCGACATCCCCAAGATCTACTCGGCGGCGCTGTCGAACCTGTGACTTCGGCCCGAGGTCACGCCACGTCAGCCACGTCAGAAGATGCGCACCCGATCCTGCGGGGCCAGCCAGAGCCCGTCGCCCTCGGCGGTGGCGAACGCCTCGTGGAACGCGGCGACGTTGCGTACCGCGTTGGCGCGCAGATCGGCGGGGGAGTGCGGGTCGATGCTCAGCATCCGCCGGGCCTCGGCCTCGCGGATCGCGGTGCGCCACACCTGCGCCCAGCCCAGGAAGAACCGCTGGACGCCGGTCCAGCCGTCCAGTTCGGCGCCACCGGCCTCGTCGGCCCCCTGGCCGGCGGCAGCGAGTCGATAGGCGGCCAACGCCATCTCGAGACCGCACAGGTCGCCGATGTTCTCCCCGACGGTCAGGGCGCCCTTGACCGGTTGGTCCGGCACCCCACGGGTGTACAACAGGTCGAACTGGGCGATCAACCTCCCGGCGAGCGCATCGAAGGCGGCCCGGTCCTCCGCCGTCCACCAGTCGGTCAGCGCCCCGGTGCCGTCGTACCGCGACCCCTGGTCATCGAACCCGTGCCCGATCTCGTGGGCGATCACGGCGCCGATGCCGCCGTAGTTCGCGGCGTCGTCCGCCTCGACGTCGAAGAAGGGTGGCTGCAGGATCGCCGCGGGGAACACGATCTCGTTGCGGGTCGGGTGGTAGTAGGCGTTGACCGTCTGCGGGGTCATCAACCACTCGTCGGGATCGACCGGTTGGCCGATCTTGGCGAGTTGGCGGTCGGTCTCGACCGCCGCGCCCCGCCGGACATTGCCGATCAGGTCGTCCGCCTCGACCACGAACGCCGAGTAGTCCCGCCAGCGGGCCGGGTGGCCGATCTTGGGCCGGAACGCAGCGAGCTTCTCGAGCGCCTCGGCGCGGGTCTGCTCGCCCATCCACTCCAGCTCGCCGATCCGGGCCCGGAACGCCTCGACCACGTTGGCCACCAACGCCTCCATGCGGGCGTGGGCGTGCGGCGGGTAGTGCCGGGCGACGTACATCCGGCCGGCGTCCTCACCGAGCAGGCCCTCGACCAGGCCTACGGCGCGCTTCCATCGCTCACGCAGTTGCGGTGTGCCGCTGAGGGTTCGGCCGTAGAAGTCGAAATGGGTCTCGACCACCTCGTCGGTCAGGTAGGACGCAAACCCGTTGAGCAGCCTGACGGTCAGCCAGGCCTGCCAGTCGGCGAGGGCCGCCGAGGTGAGCAGTCCGCTGATCGCGGTGAGCGTGTCCGGTTGGCGGACGACGACCCGCGCGATCGCGTCGGGGCTCGCCTGCAGCCCGTCGAGCCAGGCGGGCCAGTCCCAGCCCGGGCTGATGGCCTCCAGATCGTCGCGGGTCAGGCGGGTGTAGGACTTCACCGCATCGCGGGTGGCGATCTTGTCCCAGTGGACGGCGGCGATGGCGGTCTCGAGGGCCATCACCCGCGCCGGGACCTCCTCACCCAGGTCGAGTCCGGCCTCGGCCAGCGCCGGGGCGGCCAGCTCGAGCATCCGGGCGAGATAGGCCTGATAGGCCTCGCGCACCGCGGCGTGCTGGTCGGCCCGGTAGTACTCCTCGTCGGGCAGGCCGAGGCCACTCTGGCTGACGTAGGCGATCTCGTGGTCGGGGTCCCCGGCGTCAGGGCTGACGTAGACCCCGACGAGTCCACCGGTACCGTGACGTTGCTGGTGGGCCATGGTGCGCACGATGTCCGAGGGCGTGGCGACCGCACCGATGCGGCGCAGGTCCTCGATCAGCGGTGACCAGCCGAGCGCGGCGACCCGGTCGGTGTCCATGAAGCTGCGGTACAGACCGCCCACGCGGCGCGCTGCGTCGTCCGGCTGGGTGCCGTCGGCCTGCCCGGCCGATGCGGCATCGACCGATGCTGCCGCCGCCTCGATCAGTTCACGCACGGCGAGCTCGCTCGCCTCGCGCAGCATGTCGAACGAGCCGTAACGCGAACGGTCCGGAGGGATCTCGACGGTGGCCAGCCAGCCCCCGTTCACGTGGCCGAACAGGTCGTCCTGCAGTCGGACGGCGGTGTCGAGGTGGGTGGTGTCGATCCCTGAGCGCACGAGTTCACCGTAGGTCATCGCGTGGTCGGGCACGGAGTGGCACTCCGCGGAGCACTCACCAGGTGCCCCCATAAGACGCGGTCAACCGCCGCTTATGGCTCGTCGTCGGCTCTGGATCGGGCCTTTCGGGGTGGGTTAGCTTCCGAACCACGCCACATCCAGCACATCGTCGACGGCGCAGGAGCCGTCGAGAATCGGGGAGTCCATGCCGTTCCTTCGCCATGATGCCCGGCGCCGTCGCGCCGGTGGCGCCGTGGTCACCCTGCTCGGGGCCGCCGTGCTGGTTGCAGTCTGGTCGCCGCCCGGGGACGCCCCCGGGAACGTCACAGCAGCCGAAACAGTTCAGACCGAATCGGTTTCGTGGTGGAACCCGGGCAGCTGGTCCCGTCGTCGTGGGCACTCCGGGAACCACCACGGGCCGAGGACCCCCCCCCCCCCCCCCCCGCCACGACCCGGCACCCCGCGACCACCGCACCCCCCCGCCCCGGCATGGTGCCCGGCACGACCCCCCAGCACGCCACCACGACCCGCCCCCGACCCCCCCCACACCCGTCCCCCGCCCGACCACCCGCCCCCCCCGCCACCACCCCCCCCCCGTGGCCAGGAGGACCCGATCGTCTTCCCGGGGCAGCGGAACGCCAGCCACATGCACGACTTCTACGGGCCCACCAAGGTCAAGGCCGCTGGCCTGACGTCCGAGCTGGCCGAGGTCGCGACCTCGTGCAGCTCCGACCTGGACCGATCCGCCTACTGGGTGCCGACCGTCTACAAGGGCGACAACCCGGTGCGTCCGCAGCGGATTCAGGCCTACTACGTGACCGACAGCATGACCGTGGCGACCCCCCGTGGCCTCGCGATCCTCGCGGGTAAGCCGACGACGACCGCGCTCGACTCGGTGCGCCTCGCCTGGAGGTGCGCCGGAGGCGGCCACGACCGGAGGTTCGCCACGGCCCCGGCGGAGTGTGAGCCCAAGGAGAGTGTGTCGGTGGAGATCAACTTCCCGGGGTGCTGGGACGGCAAGAACCTCGACAGCTCGGACCACGCCTCCCACATGGCCTACGCCGATTCCTCCGGCCGGTGCCCGGTGTCACACGCGGTGCACGTGCCCCAGTTGATCCTGTTCCTCTCCTTCTGGTGGAACGAGACGCCCGGGGCACAGTCGACGATTCGACTCGCCTCCGGTCCCAGCGGCAGCATGCACGCCGACTTCGTGTCCGGTTGGGACCCCGCTGCGCAGCTGGCGATCATCAATCAGTGCCGCGCGGTGGCGTGCCCGGGGCCGCAAGGCACCGAGAAGCCGTCCCCGAGGGGCGACCTGACCCCGCTCGGGTGAGCATCGCGTGGTGCGCCGGTCACGGATGCCGCCAGGGCTTCCGTGACCGGCGGGCCTCAGGCCGGCGGTTGGGGCTTGCCGGCCGAGTCCACCCAGGCGTCGAAGAAGGCCGTCAGGTCGCGACCGCTGACCCGTTCGGCGAGGGCCTCCAGGTCGGCGGTGGTCACCGACCCGCCGGCGTTCTGGGTGGCCCAGCGGCGCAGCAGGGTGAAGAAGGCGGTGTCACCGATGGTGCGGCGCAAGGCATGCAGCGTGGCGGCGCCACGGTCGTAGACCGGGTCGACGAACAGGTGCAGCGGACCGGGGTCGGCGATCACGGTGGCCCAGAACTCGTCGTCCGCGGGGATCGCCATCACCTCGGCGAACGCGGCGTCCGCCGTCCCCTGGCCGCGGTGCTCGCTCCACAGCCACTGCGCGTAGGTGGCGAAGCCCTCGTTGAGCCAGATGTGTTGCCAGGCAGCCGGTCCCACACTGTTCCCGACCCATTGGTGGGCCAGTTCGTGGGCCACCGTGCTCTCGCGGGCCACCCGGGAGTAGACCGGGCGGGTCTGGGTCTCGAGCGCATACCCGACGCTGTCGTCGTCCACGATCGCGCCGAACGCCTCGAAGGGATACCGACCGAAGATCCCCTCGAAGAAGGTGATCATCTGAGGTTGCAGCGCCAGGGACGCCGTGGTGGTGGCCAGGTTCGCCGCGGTCAGGTCGGCGTCCACGGCATTGATGATCGGCAGGTTGTGCGGGCCACGCGTGGTGGTGATCCGATAGTTGCCGACCGAGGCGGTGGCCAGGTACGGCGACAAGGGATCTCGGGCCGACCACGACCACGTGGTCCAGCCGCCCGCGGTGCGTGGCGGGCGCGCCGGTCGGCCGTTGCCGACGGCCACGGTGCCGGCCGGCCCGGCGGGCACCGTCACCGTGACGTCGAGCGTCGCCTTGTCGGCGGGGATGTCGTTCACGGGGAACCAGGTCGAGGAGCCGTCCGGCTCGCTGACCACCATCGCGCCGTCCCCGAACGAGTACCAGCCGTACGGGGCATTCTCGATGTCGGTGGGGGTGCCGGCCGTGCCGCCGTAGACCACCTTCACGGTCGCGGTCCGTCCTCGGGACAACGGCGACGAGGGCGTGATCACCAGTTCCCGCCCCGACTGGGCGAACGTGGCGGCGCGTCCGTCGACGCTCACGCGTCGCACGGTCAGGCCGCGCAGATCGAGGCTGAACGAGCGCAGCGCCACGGTCGTGCGCAGCCGGACCGCGGCCGTGGCCTCGAAACGGCGATCGGCCGGGGTGTAGCGGATGTCGACGTCGTAGTGCTGCACGTCGTAGCCGCCGTTACCGGCCTCCGGGAAGTACGGGTCACCTCCGCTGTGGCTACCGTCGATGGGCGCCCCACCGGCCGGCGCAGGGACAGCGGACGCCGTGGCGAGCGCGCCCGAGGCCGTCGCCAGGGCGGTCGCGGTGGTCAGCAGCAGGGCCAGGGTGCGGCGAATCGATGCAGGCATGAGGCTCATCCCCTCGTGAGCAGCACTGATCGTCGCGACGTTATCAACGACCGGGTTCCTCGACACCTGCACACGACCCCGCGGCGGGATTGGCACAGGCTGCCGCCCGCGTGCCCGGTCAGCGGTAGCCTCGCCACTGCCATGCAGACCGCCATCGAACCCCCTGACGCCGACGCCGCCGCATCGCCGATGCTCACCGTCGTCCTGCCCTGCTACAACGAGGCCGACCACGTCGCCGCCGAGCTGGAGCGCATCACCACGGCCCTGGATGCCTCGGGCCTGACCTACGAGTTGCTCGCCATCGACGACGCCAGCACGGACGGCACGCTGCAGGTGCTGCGGGAGAACGCCGGCCGCTTCGCCCACCTGCAGGTGATCTCGTTTCGCCGCAACGGCGGGTCGGGCACCGTGCGCCGGATCGGGACCCAGCTCGCCCGGGGCGAGATCGTGGTGTGGACCGACGCCGACATGTCCTACCCGAACGAGCAGATCCCGCAGCTGGTGCGTGAGCTGCTGGACGACCCGAGCTACGACCAGGTGGTCGGCGCCCGCACCAGCGAGGAGGGCAGCCACAAGTGGCTGCGCTGGCCGGCGAAGTGGTTCATCCGCAAGGTGGCCGAGCGGCTCTCGAACCAGACGATCCCCGACCTCAACTCAGGGTTGCGGGCGTTTCGGCGCGAGGTCTCACTGCCCTATCTGCGGCTGCTCCCGGCCGGGTTCAGCTGCGTCACGACGATCACCCTGGCGTTCCTGAGCAACCAGCACGACATCAAGTACGTGCCGATCGGTTACGCCAAGCGGGCCGGCACGTCGAAGTTCCACTTCACCCGCGACGCCTACCGCTACATCCTGCAGGTGTTGCGGATGGTGATGTACTTCGACCCGCTCAAGGTGCTCATGCCGCCCGCCCTGTGGTTGCTGCTGATCGGGGTCGTCAAGGCCGGGGTCGACATGGTGCGCCACCCGTTCTACTTCCCCGCCTCGACCGTGCTGGTGGTGCTGTCGAGTCTGATCATCGGCTCGATGGCGCTGTTGGCCGACCTGGTGGTGCGCTCGCGACCCGACTCGGGCGTGGACCCCGGCGTGCAACGGCACCTCGATCACCACGACCGAGCGGGGGCCTGAGCCGTGCGTCCCGCATCCTGGGTCCGCCTCGGGGGGCGCCGCGGGTGAGCCGCCTGATGGCGCTGGCCCGTTCGCCCTGGACGACGCGGCTGCTGCTGCTCGTGGCCGTCGGCCTGGGTGCGTGGGTGCTGGTGCGCGAACGTCATGCCGCGTTGGCGGCGATCCAGCAGCTCAGCGCGCTCGACCTGCTGCTCGCCTTCGTCGCGGGCCTGGGCCTGGTGGCCTGTAGCGCCATGGTCTGGCGCACGGTGCTGATCGACCTGGGGCACCGGTTGCCGGTACCTGCTGCCGCCGAGATCTTCCTGCTGGGGCAGTTGGGTAAGTACCTGCCGGGCAGCGTCTGGCCCATGGTGATGCAGGCCGAGATCGGCCGTCGGCACCAGGTGTCCCCGCGCCGCACCGTGGCGACGTCGGTGATCACGATGTTGATCACGATCGCCGCGGGCACGGTGCTCATCGCCCTGACCGTGCCGCTGCGTCCGGACGTCGGCGGTGGCACCCGCTGGCTGGTGTTGCTCGCCGTCCCGTCGTTCACGGTGCTGCACCCCGCGGTACTGGGGCGGGTGCTGGACGCCGGACTGCGCGCCGTCCGGCGGGAACCCCTGGGAACCCGGACGACGCGGCGCGCCACCCTGGTGGCCGGCGGTTGGGCGCTGCTCGAGTGGGCCTGCGCGGGGGCGATGGTGCTGGCCCTGGCGGTGCCGCTCGGGTTGACGTCGAGCTGGCGGTCGCTGGCGCTGACGATCGGTGGCTACGCCCTGGCCTGGCTGGCCGGGCTGGTGGTGGTCGTCGCCCCGGCGGGTGCCGGCGCCCGCGAGGGGGCACTGGTCGCGGTGCTGGCCACGGTGATGCCCACCACGGCCGGTCTGGTGGTGGCACTGCTGGCGCGGCTCGTGGTCACCTCGGCCGACCTGGTGCTCGCCGGTGCGGCGGCGCTCGCCGTCCGGCGGACCGTCCCCGCGTCGCCCACTCCCGCTGACCCCGAGCCATGATCACCGTTTGGAATCCGGATCTGGGACGAAAACCCCGGATTGCGGATTCCCAACGGTGATCATGCGGGTGCGTGAGGCGCGTCAGGCGAGGGGTTTGCGAGCCAGGGCGACCAGACCCGTGCCGCGCGCCGTGGTGAGGCGCTGCAGATAGCGGAACGGGGTGGTGGCCACGGCGACCGCCGTCCCGACCAGCGCGGTGCGGGGCTGGAAGGTGCGCCCGGTCGATGCGGTCAGTTCCTCGTTCGACAAGGCGCGCCCGGCGTCGGCAGCCAGCTGGGCCTCGCGGGCGAGCTTGCGGGCATCGATCGGGTTGCGCACCGCCTCGAGGGCATAGCCGAGTGGCCAGCCGTAGACCTGGGTGCTCACCGGCTCGAGCCCGGCGGCGACGAGCAACCCGTCCAGGCCCGCCGGGGTGTACCGGCGGTAGTGCCCCGCGTGGGTGTCCATCGGGCCGAACCGATCCGGCCACGCCGGGACCGAGATCAGCAGGTGCCCGCCGGGACGCACGAACCCGGCCCAGACCCCCAGCATCTCGGCGTCGTGTTCGAGGTGTTCGAGCACCTCGAAGGCGCACACCAGGTCATAGCCCGACCCCGCCGGGACGGCGTGCTGGTCGCCCTGCAGCACGGTGCCGCCCAGCGGAGCGATGCGAGCGGTGGCCACCGTGGCCGCGAGCTGGTCCGGCTCGACCCCGACGTAGTCGGCCCGGGCCGCCAGCCGGGCACCGAAACCGCCCTGGCCGCAGCCCATCTCGAGCACCGAGGCCGGTTGCAGGCGATCGAGGATTCGCCCGACCAGGTCGTACCGCAGCCAGGCCCGGGGGGCCAGGGGAGGCAGCGGTGGCAGGGGAGAGGAGGTCACGTCGGTCAACCTCTCACGTTCTGGCGCCGCGATGAGCCCGGACGATCCGGGACCGGTGAGCTCCACCAGCCGCCGGTACAGCGGTGCCGCGACGGCCGACGCGGTGAAGTTCTCGCCCGCCAGCTCGGTGCTCCGGCGGCGCAGGTCGGCCCGGCGCACCGGGTCGGCGGCCAGGTCACGCAGGGCTGCCGCCAGCGCCGTGGCGTCCCCGGGGGGCACGTAGCAGGCGGCCTCGCCCAGGACGGTGCGCTGCGGCTCGGTGTCGGAGGTGACGATGACGCACCCGGCGGCCGCGCCCTGGAACACCTTGTTCGGCACCACGCGCAGCGCCTTCGGGCCGGTACCGAAGATCCCCAGACAGACATCGTGGCCGGCGGCCAGCGTCGGCAGCTCACCCGGGTCGACCCAGTCGATCCAGGTGACGTCCGGGGTGGCGGCAGCCGAGGCGCGGGCGGCGTCCCGGTCCTGGCCGTGCCCGACCATGCTCACCCGGATGCGCCCGGGCCCCGGATCGGCGGCCAGCAGGGCGAGCGCCCGACCGATCACGGTGGCGCCCTGCAGCGGGGTGAACAGGCCGTAGAAGATCACCGAGAGCTCGCGGTCCGGTGCCGGGGTGGCCGTCTGCCGCCGCCGGCCGGCGGCGACCCACTCGGCCGGTGCCCCGACCAGGGCCACCACCGCCTTGGCCGCCGCGTCGGGCATCAACTCGGCCAGCAGCCGGGCATGGGCCTGGGTGTCGAGCACCACCACATCGGCGGCGGTGATCGCGGCCCGATCCAGCCGGCGCAGCAGCGCCTGCTTGACCTGGCCGGACTCGCCTCGATCGGCCGCGGTGTCGGCGGCGAAGATCAGGTGGTCGAGCACCAGGGGGGTGCGGCGGAACAGTCGCCGGGCGAGCACGACGTCGAAGTGGCCGAGATAGCCGACCAGGACGGCGTCCGGCTGCCAGCTGCGGGCCAGGCGCACCCCGGCCACCGCGAGCCGCGACCATCGACCGGCCAGCCGCAGGCCGAGCAGCGGTAGCCGCCACGGGTGACGCAACAGGTCGACCCGGGCCGCCGTGTCGAGCCCCAGCGGCCGGTTCACCTCACGCACCTGGACGCCGTGCGCGCGCAAACCGTCGATCAGCACGCCGACCCGGGGGTGGACCCGCGCGTCGTACGTCCCGAACGCCATCACCCGCACGGAGGGCGACCCTACCGGGCGGAGGTGAGCACGGTTCGGCGGCTGTGCCCGCGAGGGCTCACGAGGCTCACGAGGGCGAGGTAGGTTCGGTGGGTGAGCATTCAGGTGGCTGACGGGGGCGTCGCCGCGCTGGTGAAGCGAGTCCTGGCGCTCGGTCGCTCGCCCCTCGTGCGCTGGGGCTTCGGCGCCGTGGCCGTCGTGCTGGCCATCTGGGCGGTCAACAGCCGGCGGACCCAGGTGCTCGATGCCCTCTCGCGACTCGACGCCGGCTTCGTGGTGGCCGCCGCGGCTGCGACCGTGGCCAACCTCGCCCTGACCGGGATGGCCTGGCGTGCCCTGTTGGCCGACCTGGGCTCACGGCTGCCGCTACCGGTGGCTGCCCGGGTGTTCTTCGTGGGGCAGATCGGCAAGTACATGCCCGGCAGCCTGTGGCCGGTGGTGGTGCAGGCCGAACTGGCTCGTGACCACGGGGTTCCGCGGCGCCGGACGGCGGCGGCAACCCTGGTGATGATCCTGCTGTCGGCGGCCACCGCGCTGGTGGTGGTGATCGGTGCGTTCCCGTTCGTCCCGCAGGTGGCCGAGGGGTCGTTCGCCTGGACGCTGCTGCTGGTGGTGCCGTTGCTGGTCGTGCTGCACCCGCGGGTGCTCGGGCCGCTGCTCGACCGCTTGCTCGGCGCCATCGGTGGTGAGCCGCTGGAACATCCGCCGTCGCTGCGCGGTACGGCCATCGGCATCGCCTGGGCGATCGGGTCGTGGCTGGCCGCCGGGGCACAGGTGTGGCTGCTCGCCGGCGGGCTGGGTGCCCCGTTGACCTTGCGCACCTTCGCGCTGGCCGTGGGCGGGTATGCGCTGGCCTGGGCCGTCGGGCTGATGGTGGTGATCGCCCCGGCCGGTGCCGGGGCCCGCGAGCTGGCCTTGATCGCGGCGCTGGCCTCGGTGCTGGACGGCGGCTCGCTGCTGGTGCTGGTGATGATCTCGCGGGCACTGTTCAGCCTGGCCGACCTGGTCGCCGCGGGCCTGGGCTACGGGCTGGGACGTCGGCACCGGCCCGGGTGATCCGGTGAGTGAGCAGCCGCGACAGCGCACCTGGGCGCCGGGGTATCCGGTGTCGCTGCGCGCCACGCTGTCCGCCCTCGGGCGGGGGCGCGGTGACCCCTGCTTCCGGGTGCAGCCGGACGGCGTCCTCTGGCGGGCCACCCGCACCCCGGACGGCCCGGGGCTGCTGCGCTTGGCGAGTGATCCGGCGGCCGGCGAGGTGGTGGCCCACGCCTGGGGTGAGGGCGCGGACTGGCTGCTGGACGGCGTCCCGGAGTTGCTGGGGGCGCGCGACGACGCCGCGGCGTTCACGCCGCTGCCCGAACACCCCCGGCTGGTGACCGCCTGGCGAGCCCGGCCCGGCTGGCGGGTGATGCGCACTCGCGCGGTGTTCGAGGCGCTCGCCGCGGCGGCGCTGGAACAGCGGGTGACCGGCGGTGAGGCGCACGCCGCGTGGCGGTCGTTGGTGCGCCGGTTCGGTGAGGTGGCACCGGGTCCGGGTGGGGTCGAGGGCACCTTCGCCCACGGGATGCAGGTGCCCCCGGCGCCCCGGACCTGGGCGGCGATCCCGTCGTGGGAGTACCTGCGCGCCGGCGTCGAGGACGCCCGGCGCCGGGTGATCATCGCGGCGGCCGGGGTGGCCGGTCGCCTCGAGGCGACCACCTCCCTGGACGGCGAGGGTGCGGGCGAGCGGATCGCGGCAGCGTTGCGGGTGGTGCCCGGGGTGGGGGTGTGGACCGCCGCGGAGGTTCGCCAGCGCGCGCACGGCGACCCGGACGCGTTCTCGTGGAGCGACTTCCACGTCTCGCGCAATGTCTCGTGGGCGCTGAGCGGGCAGGTGCTGGACGACGCCGGATGCGCCGAGCTGATCGAGTGCTATCGCGGCCATCGATACCGGGTACAGCGGTTGCTCGAGCTCGACGGTGCGGCCCGCCCGCGTCGCGCGCCCCGGATGACCCGGCCGACGCATCTGCCCACCGTGATCTGACGGCTCGGCCCGTCGACGGGTGGCGCTCTCGGCCACGATCGCTCCCGCGACCGTCGGACGACTCTCCGGGCGGGTCCTTGCGACCAGCGACGTTCCGACGTTCCTCCAGGTGATCCAATGGGATACGACTGGTATGCGTGGTTCCGGTTCTGGGTCGGGGCCGTCCCATGCAGGTCGGCGAAGCTGCCTGGCGGGTGGAGGAGCGGGGATCGGTGACCCGGATGAGCACCGCGGACTCGTCGTCCGGTGATTCCCGGACGACCCGCTGGCTGCGCTGGATGGCCGGGACGGTCATCGCCGTCTACCTCGTCGCGCTCCTCGCCGGACCGCGGGGTCCGCACACCTGGCGCGAACTGGGCCTGCAGGTACCGGCCTTCGCCTTGGTCGCCGCGCATGCCACGGCACGGGCGGTCGCGGACCCTCGCAACCGGCGGTGGATCGCCCCGGTGGCCGCCTGGATGTGGTGCATGACGTTCGGCAACCTCGTGTCGAACACGGTGGAGGGCGGTCACGCCTCGCTGGTCTCCCTCAGCACCCTGATCTTCATCTGTTCCTACCCTTGCGCCCTGGCTGCGGTGGTGCTGGCCTATCGCGGTCGATGGCGCCCGTCGGGGGTCAGCCAGGTGCTCGAAGCCGTGACCGGCGTGCTGGCCGCTGCCTCGATCATGGTCTGCCTGGTCGTGCCTCGAGCGCTCGCGACGATCGGTCACGATCTCCTCGGCCTGACCGTGGTGCTGGTCTTCCCGCTGATGGACCTGATCCTGGCGGCCCTGCTGCTGATCGCGGTCGCGCTGTCGGGCCACCAGCCGGAGCGGATGTCGGGGTGGGTGGCCCTCGGGATGTCCCTGTTCGCCGTTGCCGACTGGCGCTATGCCCTGGGGATGGCCGACGGGAGTTGGCTGACCGGATACCCGGTGGACGGAGTGTGGATGGTGGCCTCGGCGGTCGTCGGCCTGGTCGCGGTGACGGGTCCGGCATCCCGGCGGGCCGGGCAGTCCTGGAGCGTGACGGCGTTCGGCATCACCATCGGGTCGGCCGCGGTGGCTCTGAGCGTGATGTCGTTCGGCACCGAGCGCCGGCTACCGCGGCTGGGCGTCGTCCTCGCGGCGGCGTGTCTGGTGAGTGCCCTGCTGCGCATGTTCACGGCCTACGTCGAGATGCGTGAACTCGCCGGGGTTCGCGAACAGGCTCGCACCGACGAACTCACCGGGCTGGCCAACCGCCGGGTGCTGTACGAGGTGCTCGACGGCCTGGCGGGCGAGGGCCCGGTCGACGCGGTGCTGCTGCTGGCGGACCTCGACCGGTTCAAGGAGGTCAACGACAGGTTCGGCCACGCCGCGGGCGACCAGGCGCTGATCCAGGTTGCCGCTGAGTTGCGGGGGACGGCGCCTGCCGGGTCCACCGTGGTGCGGATGGGTGGGGACGAGTTCGCCGTCCTGGCTCGGACGACGCAGTCGGGTGACGGGGGTGTGCTGGCGGACGCGTTGGTCGCCGCCGTGGCCGCGCTGGCGATGCCCGGAGGGATCTCGATCGGCGTGAGCATCGGGGTGGTGGATCTCGCGGCGCACCCCGCGGCGGGTCGCAGCGACCTGCTGCGCCTGGCCGATGTCGCCATGTACCTGGCCAAGGGTGACGGCCGAGGCGTCCACGAGTACACCAGCACCGACGAGAGCCACGACGTCGCGCGTAAGCCGCAG
The DNA here is from genome assembly GCA_016713225.1 of Kineosporiaceae bacterium. Classification (NCBI taxonomy): domain Bacteria; kingdom Bacillati; phylum Actinomycetota; class Actinomycetes; order Kineosporiales; family Kineosporiaceae; species Kineosporiaceae bacterium. The sequence continues at coordinate 407,343 of JADJPO010000004.1, read as the reverse complement.
CGCCGCAACCTCGCCTGAGCGCGTGGCGGGCCGTTGCCGCCCGTCGATGGGCCGAACGTGGTGCCCGGCGTCCGTTCGGGTCACGAGGTTGGAGCCATTCGGCCCGGGTGCCGATACCTGACCGGCAGGCGTCATGCCCCCGCGGGGGCGGTCAGGACGGCAAGAGGAGCGGCCCGTGCACGCATCGGTGAGGACGAGCGGGCGGCCGGGGTCGACCACCAGGGCACCGATCACGGCGCCGATCACGGTCCTGATCGCGGTCCTGATCGCGGTGCTGATGTCCGGGCCCGCTGCCGTGGTGTTCGCACCCACCGTCTCACCTGCCCAGGCGGCGAGCGGCCCACCACCCACCCTCACTCAGCGATCCTGTCCCGGGTACTCGGGCCTGACCACCACGAACCCTTATCTGGTGGTCAAGACCGGCCGGTACACCTCCGGTGGCCGGTCGACCTATCCGGTGGCCAGCATGCCGGCGTCGGTGACGACGGCGTGGGGAGCACCTGCCAAGGTGACGGTCGGCTGGGCCAAGAACCCGTACGGCGACATCTCCTGGCAGAGCTGGTTGCACTCGCTGAAGTGGATGGGCGCCTTGGTCGCCACCGGGGGCGGTAGTCGCTACCTCGACGCCAACGGCGTGGGCCGGACGCCGACCACCGACGAGCGCTGGGACGCCCTGGCCCTGGCGCTGGGGGCGACCAAGAACTACCTCGACACCTACCCGAAGGTCGCCACGTCACCCGACCGCGTGCAGGTCAGCTCCTTTGCCCACCGCACGCAGTTCCTGGCCTGTCTGGCCGAGACCCTCGGCCCGGCCAACACCCCCGCGTGGCTGGCCACCGCGGCCAAGGCTCACGCGGCCTACCTGTCCTCCTCGGCCCACTACGCCGCGGTTCCCAACCAGGCGATGGATCAAGATCTCGGCGTCCTCGCGGTCGGGTGCGTGTTCAGCTCGCCGACCTATCGCAATCTCGCGGTGAACCGGCTGGGCAAGCAACTCGTGGCGTCCATCGGCGCCGACGGGGTGCCGCTGGAACAGGCTCCCGGGTACTCGGGGTACGTCTATCGGCTGTGGGCCAACGTGAGCGCGACCTACACCGGCTGTGGGTTGCCCTCCAACGGTGCCATCCCGGCGCGCATGGCCGGCATCCCGATCTTCCTGGCCCATGCCACCCAGCCCAACGGGCGCATGGTGCAGATCGGCGACACCACCGCGGCGGCGACCCCGTCGATGCCCGGCTCGGAGTACCCGGCCAGTCTGGGGTCCACCGGCACCGCCCCGGCACAGCGGGTTGCGAACTTCACCACCTCGGGCTTCATCTTCGGTCGCTCGGCGTGGAATCCGTTCGGCACCAGCTCGTTCTACTCGGTGCGCTACGGGCCACCGGTGACCAATCACGGTCACTTCGACCGGACCGCGGTGACCTGGATCGTCGGTGGGCGTGACCGGTTGGTCGACTCGGGTCACGTGGGCTACGCGAACCCGACCCTGCGGTCCTGGCTGGTCGGGCCGGATGCGCACAACGTGGTCACCGCGGATCAGTTCCGGGGCTTCCGGCCCACCGCGCGACGCTCGCACCTGCTGGGCTCGACCACCTCCGACCCGGCGGACACCTTCCTGCTCGATGCGCAGACCTACGGCTACCCGGTGGTCGGCGGCACGGGGTACACCACCCAGCGGCGCGGCCTGCTGATCGCCCGCAACCCGGACCTGCTCGTCGTCCGGGATGCCGCCTGGGGTGCCCCCAAGACGGTCACCTGGCGTCAGCACTGGCACCTTCCGGTCGGCTGGACGGCGAGCGTGCTGGGCGCCAACCGGGTCGAGGCCGCCTCGGGCAGTTCACGGACCACGCTGGTGCGCATCGCGGGCTCGGGTGCCCAGTCGGCGAAACTGGCCGGCTCCTACCAGTCGCCCGACATCGGCAAGGCCTACCGCAACCTCGACGTCCAGTTCCCCACGCTGGGCCGATCGATGAATGCGATCACGGTGGTGGCGCCGGCAGCGAGTTCCCAGGTCTCCGTGGGGCTCTCGGGTACCACGCTGACCGTCGTGGTCGGCGGCGACACCGTCACCATGACGCTGAACCCGGATGGATCGCTGACCCGTACCAACTGATCGGCCTGATCGGCGCACGTTGGTGGGACGGTGATGCGACGGTGAGCGACGGTGCCGGCGACTAGAGGCCCAGGTTGCGCGCCGACTGGGTGACCGTGGCGGCAGAGGCCTGCAGCGCGGCCAACTCGACGGCGTCCAGCGGTGTGGCCAGAACGCTCTCGACACCGCGGCGTCCCACGACGGAGGGCATCGACAGGCAGACGTCCGACAGTCCGTGCACGTCCGTGAGCCGAGAACTGACCGGCAACACCCGGTGTTCGTCGTTCAGGATGGCCTCCAGCACCCGCGAGACGGCCAGCCCGATCGCCAGACTGGTGGCGCCCTTGCCGGCGATGATCTCGTAGGCCGAGCTGACCACCGACCGGTGGATCTCGGCCCGGGTCGCCTCGTCGATGCCGCGGCCGTCGAGGCCCACCCAATCGCGCACCGGGACGCCGCCGATGCTGGCGGTCGACCACAGCGGCACCTCGGAGTCGCCGTGCTCGCCGGCGATGTAGGCGTGCACGTTCTGGACGGCGACGCCGGTGTGTTCGGCGATCAGGAACCGCAGCCGCGACGAATCGAGCACGGTGCCGGAGCCGAAGACCCGGCCGGCCGGCAGACCCGAGAACTGTTGTGCCGCATAGGTCACCACGTCGACCGGGTTGGTGACCAGCAACAGGATGGTGTCCGGGGCGAGGGCCACCACCCGCGGGATCAGGTCGCGGCACATGGCGACATTGGCGGCGGCCAGGTCGAGGCGGGTCTGGCCCGGCTTCTGCTTGGCGCCCGCGGTCACCACCACGACGTCGGAGCCGGCGCAGACCCCGAGGTCGTCGCCCCCGGTGATGTGGGTCATCGGGGTGAACTGCATCCCGTGCACCAGGTCGAGCACCTCCGCCCGCACCTTGGTCGCGTTCAGGTCGTACAGCGCGAGTTCTCGGCACACTCCGCGGATCTGGGCGGCATACGCGATGGCGGTGCCCACCGCTCCGGCGCCGATGATGCTGACCTTGGTCATGTCCGTCCCCCTGTAGGTCGTCTCATCCTGTCGGGGGCCTCGCCGGGGCACAATGCATCGGCGCGTCGGAACCGGGACGTCCGGGTCTCGACGCTGCCGGGGACACGGCTCAGGCTCGGGTCATGACTCGAGGCGCGAGGGCGGATCGTCTCATCGCCCGGGCAGACCGCTGGGATGTGCTCGATGGCTGGAGTGTGCCGACCGCGGTCGCTGCCGTCGTCCTGGGCACGGTGGGCCTCGCCGCGGGGTACGGCGGGGTGGGTCTGATCCGGGACGGCATGGGCATGCCCGCGGACTGGGCCGACCGGTTGCCGTTCGGTTCGTGGGTGATCGGGGGCGTTGCCCTGGTGGTGACGATCGCGGTGCTGGGACTGGTCGAGGTCCTCCTCGCCCGGTGGATGCCCCGCGCCGGATCAGGGTCGTCGCCCTGACGGGGTGAGGGCGATGCCGTCACCGCCGGCTTCGAGGGTGAGCAGGACGTCCTCGGCCCATGCGGCCACCAGGATCCGCTGGGCCAGGGCGCCGAGGGCGAACAGTGCCGGCCCGGGGGCGCCGGGCGGCAGGTTCAGCCGGACGGCGTCCGGCTCGATCGTGACCAGGGCGCCGGGGCAGCCGGGCGCCGGGGCGGCCCGAGCGATGGTGACGGCTCGCTGCAGCCGTTCGGTCAGGGTGCCCGCGCTCACCGGTTGCGGTGCGAGGCCGGCTGCCGTCACCAGCTCCGGGGTCAGGCCGAGTGCGGCCCGGGCCGCCTCCGCGTGGCCGTAGCGGAACCAGTCCTCGCTCGCCGGGCGCAGCAGCGAGGCGGCCCCCGGCCCGTCGTCCTCGGTCACCAGGTGCGCCAGGCCCCGGACGACGGCCACCGGGGCGCCGTCGGTCTTGCCCTTGACCAGGTCGGCGGCGGCGGCGATCTCGTCGGCCAGCGCACGCAACGTGACCTCCATCGCCCGCCCCTGGGTGTCGGGGTGGCCGGACAGGTCCTCGGCGGGGCACACGCCGGCGGCGCCGATCGCGGTGTCGGCCTGCCCGGTTCGCCACGGCCGGCCGAGGGTGTCGGTGAGCAGGACGCCGAGCCGGCGACCGGTCAGCGCGGTCAGCCTCGCCCGGAGCTGCCGGGCGGCGGCGTCCGGGTCGGCGGGCAGCAGCAGCACCCGAGCCGCGCCGTCCGGCCCGGGGGGCACGTTGGAGGCATCGACGCCGGCCGCCGCCAAGACCGGGCCCGACCGCGACTCGACGATCTGGGCCGTGCCGCGCGGCGTGGTTCTCGAGGCCACGACCCGAACCGTCTCGGCTGCCACGGCTGCCGTGTGCTGGTCGGTGGATTCACCTGGTGCGTAACGGTTCTCGGCCTTGGCAACCACCTTGCTCGACACGGCGAAAATGTCACCGTCGGTGAGCCGGACGCCGTCCCGGGAGGCGTTCGCGATCAGCTCCGCCAGATCGTCGCCAGGCCCGACCTCGGGCAGCCCGGTGAGGGCGACCAGCTCGACCCGGTTCACCGGGCAGCGGCGAGCCGGAGCGCCAGATCCAGTGCGGCGCCGGCGATCTCGGCTGCTGCCGGGATGTCGGTCATCAGCAACGGCCGTGCCTGCAGGGCCACTCCATCCGGCCAGGCCGTGGCGTCCACGTCCTCGTTGTCCCCGCTGTCCTCGCTGTCGTCGCCGTCGCGATCGTCGACCAGCCAGCCATCGAGGAAGTCCGCGTACAACCCGGCCACGGCGGCGGCCGTCGTGGGCACGCCGATCGCGGTCAGACAGGCATCGGCCATGCCGCGCACCGGGGCGCCGCCGACGATGGGCGAGACCCCGACCACCGGCGCCGTCGTGCGGCGCATCGCCTCACGGATGCCAGGGACGCCGAGGATGGTGCCGATCGAGACCACCGGGTTGCTCGGCGGCAGCAGGACGACGTCCGCGGACTCGATCGCCTCGACCACCCCAGGAGCCGGCTTGGCCTGCTCGATGCCCACCGCCAGGATCTGTTGCGCCGGGACGGCGGCGTGCAGTCTCACCCACCATTCCTGGAAGTGGATCGCCTCGCGCGCGCCGTCCCGCTCGATCACCACGTGGGTCTCGACCCGGTCGTCGCTCATCGGCAGCAACCGAACGCCCGGCTGCCAGCGCTCACAGAGGGCCGCTGTTGCGGCCGACAGGGTCATCCCCGCGCCGAGCATGCGGGTGCGCTGGATGTGGGTGGCGATGTCGCGATCGCCGAGGGTGAACCACTGGGGTTGGGCGCCGTAGGCCGCGAGTTCCGCCGCGACCCCGAAGGTCTCGCCCTCGCGTCCCCAGCCCTGCTCCTCGTGGATGCCGCCGCCGAGGGTGTACATCACGGTGTCCAGATCGGGGCAGACCCGCAGCCCGTGCAGGGTCACGTCGTCGGCCGTGTTGCCGATCACCGTGATCTCGGTCGCGGCGTCCGGCCCGGCCTCGCGCGTGGCGAGGTGGTGGATCAGGCCACGCAGGAACCGGGCACCTCCGATGCCTCCGGCCAGGGCAGTGATGTGCATGTCGCCCATCCTGTCATCCCGGTGGCGGCCTCCCCGGACGGCCCCGGCACCGGCCATCATGGGCACGTGAGCGATGCCGCTGCCCCCGCGAGTGATCCGGTGCTGCCGCTGTGGCGCGCCGCGCAGGCCTTTCGGCTGGCCGGGCTGGCGTACGCGATCGGGGTGGAGATCACCTCCTACCGCAGCTACCAGCACCCGGCGCTGAGCTGGCTGCTGATCGCGGTGCAGGTGATCTGGAGCGGGCTGGCGGTGACCGCGCTGACGTCGCCGGCCCTCGTCCGTCGTCGCCGTCCGGTCGTGGTGGCCGACATCGTGATCACGCTGGTGCTGGTGTTCAGCAGTTGGGTGGTGTCCCCGGCGGACTTCTGGCGCACCCATGAGTCGTTGCCGACCACGTTGTGGGCGACCAACGCCGTGATCTCGGCGGCATTGCTCTGGGGTCCGGTGGCGGGGGTGGCCGTGGCGCTGCCGGTCGCGCTGGCCTGTAACGCGGTCTCGGATGCTCTGTTTGCCTCGGTGTTCCGCGACGCCACCGTGCCGGTGCTGACCATCATGGGCCTGGTCATCGGCCTGCTCGCCGGCATCGTGGCGCGGGCGAACGAGCAATTGCGCCAGGCGATCGAGATCCGCGCGGCCACCGCCGAGCGCGAACGTCTGGCCCGCCAGGTGCACGACGGCGCGCTGCAGGTGCTCGCGTTGGTGAACCGGCGCGGTGGCTCGGTGGACCCCGACCTGGCCGAGCAGGCCGGTCTCGCCGAGCGCGCTCTGCGCCGGGTGCTCGCCGCCCAACCCGGAGCACCCGACCCGGCGCAGGGCGACGTGGCCGCTGCGATGGTTGCCCTCGAGGAGGCGGGAACGGCGGTCTCGGTCCCGCCGGACCCGGTGCCGTTGCCACCGGCACACCTCGCGGACCTGGTCGCTGCGGTGCGCGCAGCGCTGCACAACACCGCACAGCACGCCCCGGGCGCCGGCCGGTACATCCTCGTCGAGGACCTCGGCCACGAGGTGGTGGTGACCGTGCGCGACGACGGCCCGGGGATTCCGGAGGGCCGGTTGGCCCGCGCTGCGGGGGAGGGCCGGCTCGGCGTCGTCCAGTCGATTCGCGGCAGGATGGCCGCGATCGGGGGCAGCGCCGTGGTGCACACCGGGCCGGACGACGGCACCGAGTGGGAGCTGCGGGTGCCCCGAACCGCGGGCGCGGGGGAGGCTGACGAGTGAGTGAGACGGGCACCGGCCCGGCGGCGTGGCGCGTGATGGTCGTCGACGATCACCCCATGTGGCGCGACGCTGTGAGCCGCGACCTGGAGCAGGCCGGGTTCGAGGTCGTGGCCACCGCCGATGGCGTCGAGGCGGCAGCTCGGCGTGCTGCCGCGACCCTGCCGGACGTCGTCCTGATGGACATGCACCTGCCCGACGGCAGTGGCGCCCAGGCCACCGCCCGGGTGCTGGCGGCCTCGACGGCCTCGCGGGTGCTGGTGCTGTCGGCCTCCTCCGAGCGGGACGACGTGTTGGAGGCGGTCAAGGCCGGGGCCTGCGGATACCTGGTCAAGAGCGCCTCGGCAGCGGAGTTGATCGACGCCGTCCGGCGGACGGCGGCTGGGCAGGCAGTGTTCACCGCGGGGCTGGCCGGCCTGGTGCTGGGCGAGTACCGGCGGATGTCGGCCCATGCCCCGGCGGGGCAGGCGCCCCGGGCGGTGTTGACCGAGCGCGAGACCGAGGTACTGCGCCTGGTGGCCAAGGGCATGTCGGCCAAGCAGATCGCCGGCCGGCTCGGCCTGTCGCATCGAACCGTCGAGAACCATGTGCAATCGGCGCTGCGCAAACTGCACCTGGCCAACCGGGTCGAGCTGACGCGCTACGTCATCGAACAGGGCCTCGACCAGGGCTGATGCCCCGTAGCTCGGACGTCACGAAAAGGTGTGATGGGCTTCTGTGCCCTCTTGCTATCGTACATATGTACGATTATGATGTAGGTATGACCGCGCTGGAGGTTCCTGCTGCGGGTTCGCCGGAGCCGGGCGAACCCGGGGTGGTGGCCGAGCTGTGGCAGCGCATCGACCGGTTGCACGCCGACGTGGAGCGGCTGGTCGCCGAGCGTGAGGCGGCGTGGGATCGGGTCGAGGAACTGACCACGCGGTCTGCCCGGATGGCGGCGCAGGTCCCGCTCACCATGTCGGCCGATCGAGATGGCGACCCGGACGGCGGGGTGGGGGCCGGTACTCGGGGTGGCCTGGCTCAGGCCCTGACTCGGCAGGCCGGGCCTCGGCTGGCTGTTGCTGTCGCGGCGGCGGTCGGGGACCTGCCCGGGCTGAGCCGAACCACCCCGGCGCTGGATGCCGACACCGTCGATGCCGTGGTGGACGGCGGCTGTGTCGCGGATCTGCCTGACGCGGTGCTGGTCGACCTGGCGAGCGCCGGTCAGCGACTGGCGGCCTGGAGCCTGGTGGCCTCGACGCTGGCGGCGGGGGAATTGGCCGCCCGGTGGGAGAGATACCCACCCGAGGACGCCGAGCGCTCGCCGGGCACGGCAGGGTCGCGGGATCTGGGGTTTCGGGCAGCGGTCGCCGAGACCGCCACCGCCTGCCTGCTGACCGAACACACGGTCGCCGCTCGGATCGATGCGCTGCGGGCATTGCCGACGCGGTTGCCCCGGGTGTGGGGCCAGGTGACCACCGGGGTCGTCGACCTCGATCGGGCGCGGCTGATCCATGAGAAGACTCTCTCGCTGACCACCGACAGTCTCGCCGTTCTCGAACCGCAGCTCGTGGTGAAGGTGACCACCTTGACCATGCCTCAATTGCGGGTGTGGTTGGAGCGAGCCGTCGCGGCGGCTGATCCCGAGGGCTACTCCCGTCAGGCGCGCGAGGCCCACGACCATCGGGGGGTGTCGTTCCGGGCGGCAGGTCACGGCATGGGCCGGATGGCGGTGACCGGCTCTCTGGCCGATATCGAGACCGCCCGGATCGTGGTGACCGCCCTGGCTGCCCTGGCTCAGGATGACCCCGGCCACGAACGCTTGCCCGATGCCAAGCGCGCCGACACGGTTCTGGACCTGATCGCCGCAGCGCTCGATCCCCACGCTGCTCCGGACGACACTCCCGACACCGCCGACACCGACACCACCGACGTCACCGCTGACACCGACACCACCGACGTCACCGCTGACACCGACACCACCGACGTCACCGACACCGCCAGCCCCGGTGCCGGCGTCACACCGGCCTGCCTGAACCGGGCCGCCATCGAGCGGTACACCAGTGCCCGGGTCCACGTGACCGTCCCGTTGTCGGTGATCGTGGGTGCGGACGGCCTCGGCGAGGTCGGCAACGACGGCCCCCTGCCGGCCGAGCAGGTCCGAGAGCTGCTCGCGGCTCTGCAGCGGATGGGGGCCTCAGCGACCTGGCGGTGTCTGATCACCGATGACGACCCCACCTCACCCACCCACGGCACCGTGCTGGGCATCGGTCGTGCGCCCCTTGCGTTGGTCCGCACCGCGACCGGCTTGCTGCGCGAACTCGTCCAGGCGCGAGCCCGGTGTTGCTCCTTCCCGGGGTGTCGTCGACAGGCGAGCGGCTGTGAGGTCGACCACCGGATTCCCCACCGCGAGGGCGGGGTGACCTGTGAGTGCAACCTGCACCCGCTCTGCGCCCATCACCATCGCCTGCGTGAACGCGGCTTCGTGCCGCGCATCGTGATCCCCCGACCTCGGCAGGGTTCGGCAGCGGTCCGGGGCCGAGCCTCGCCGGTGATCACCCGGTGGACCACCCCCACCGGACGCACCATCACCACCGAAACCGAACACCCGCCCTTCTGAGTCGTGGCTGTTGGGCGAGCGTGCCGGGCGACAACCCCCAACTCTCGTGAGTAGGCCTACTCATCCGCCGGGTGGCCCTGCGGCGCAAGGTGATCGTCATGGACACCACCCCTCGCATCGACCCCCTCGTGCTCGGTCGGTTGGCCGAACACTGCGCCCTGCTCAGCCGCCAGCTCGATCTGGTGGCCGTCGATCTGCGGGGCATCGTCACGGCGCCTTCCGCGGCGCCCTCGCCCGTCGCCCCCTCGCCGTTCGCGGCTCCCGGTGCCTTCGCCTCCGGTCCCGTCGCTCCCCGTCCCGTCGCCCCCCGTCCCGTCGCCGCCAGCCCCGTCGCGCCTGCTGCCGTCGATCGCCCGGCGTCACCTCCGCCCCGACCGGCGGCGACGGCCGCGCCCGACGCGCCACTTCCGCCGCCCGCGCCGGGCACCCGGCTCCCGAGTCGCGCGGCGACCCCGCCCCCACTCCCGCCCCACCTCCCGCCCCCGCTCCCCGGCACCCCCGGCACCCCGGACGTCCATCGCACTCCCGCGCCACGACGCGGTGACTGGTTCGGCTGGGGACGTGAGGGCCTGATCAGCCGGCTGCTGGCCCTGGCCGGGGTGGGAGTGACCCTCATCGGCGTGGTGATGATGCTCGTGCTCGCCGCCCAGGCCGGTCTGCTGCAGCCCTGGGTTCGGGTGGCCGGCGGCGCCCTGCTCGCGGCCGCTCTGGTGGCCGCAGGATCCCGTGTGGCCGACCGGCCCGGCGGTCGGGTCGGCGGGGTGGCGCTCGCCGCCACAGGCTTGGCTGCGGCGTTCCTGGACGTGGTGGCGGTGACCACTCGCTATCACTGGGTTCCGACGTCCATCGGTCTGGTGCTCGCCGGGATCGTGACCGTCGGGGGCATGTGGTTGGCGTTGCGCTGGACGTCGCAGGCCCTGGCGGTGATCGTCGTGGTCGCCGCGGCCCTGACGGGGTCGATGGTCTCGGCTCTGCTGGACCTGCAGCTGGTGGGATTCCTGGTGCTGCTGCAGGCCGGTGGCGCCGCCACCGACCGGCTGCGGCGCTGGTCCGTGCTGACCGTGGTGCGCACCGTCCCGGTGGCATGCGCGCTCGTGACCCTCGCGCTGATCGAGGCGGACGGCGTCCCGCTGCGCTGGTCGGTGCTGGTCACCGCCGTCCTGGTGGCCGTGATCGGCCTGACCGCCGGAGTGCTGGCCGCTCGCACCGGGGCGCACCCGGTGGCCACCGCGGCCTCGGTGGGCCTGGCCGCGCTGCCAGTGCTCGTGACCGGCTTCCTCGACGGTCCGGCCCACGCCGGGGTGGTACCGCTCGCCGTGGCGGCAGCCTTCTGGCCGGTCTCCTACTGGCGCCGCGCCGCTGGTGCCCCGGTCGATGCCGTGATCACCACCGTCGGTGCGATCTCGTTGCTGCAGGCGGCGATCGCCGTCCCGACCGACGATGTGGTGCTCGATGCCGCCCCCGTCCTGATGATCGCCGTGGTGGGCGCGGCCATCTGTCTGCGCGCCGCCTCCCGGGTGATGCTGCTGGTGACGGCCGGTTTCGCCGTGATCGGTCTGGGGCAGGTGCTGAGCGTGCTGCCGCCGTCCGAGCTGGCCGACCGGAACTACGACCGGTCCGTTCTCGGCGTCGGGGCGGTGGTGGCCGGGGTGCTGCTGCTGGCCCTGGTCTGCCTGCTGGTGGCGACCGCGGCCCGGACCCGGGCGCTGCAGCTCGCCCCCGCCCCGGTGGCCGGGCTCGCCGTCCTGGTCGGTCTGTACGCGCTCACCATGATCTGTGTCGCCGCCCCGATCGCGGTGTGGGGCCGGGGCTTCCACGTGGGGCACTTCCTGGCCACCACGGCCTGGGTGGTCGCCGGCAGCGCGATCCTGCTGCTCGGTCTGAGTCGCCCCGCGGTGGTGCAGGCGTCGATGGCCTCGGGTCTGACGGTGCTCGCGGCCGCCACCGCCAAGTTGGTGTTCTTCGACCTGTCGGCCCTGAGCGGCTTCACCCGGGCGGCCACGTTCATGGTCGCCGGTGTGGTGCTGCTGGGCGCTGGTACCCGGTACGCCCGGGCCGTGGCCGAGGTCCTGGAGCGCACCCGATCGCGCCCCGGCCTCGTCGGTGAGGCTCCGGCGGCCGGGTGAGCCGTCGGTGACAGGGGGATCGCGGCGCCCGTGGCGAAGGTCACGGGCGCCGCGACGGTCCGGGGGGATCGTTGCTGATCAGCGGGGGTTGCCGGCTCTCGGTGGCACGAGCGACACGCCCGAACACGCCCGAACATGGCCGAGGCGTGAAGTCATCTCTTTGCCCGAGTACCACCAAGCGGCTTGACGTCATGGGTACGACACGCGTGTAATTCCCTCAGTGTCATCCGGCCGCGGCAACTGAACGTGTCCAGGTGCATTAGTTGAGTAACATGCGAATTCGGGCACATACACGGGATGCCAGCCGGTCAGCGGGAGGCCGGCTGGTACCCGAGGGTCGAGGAGGGCACCAGGTGCACGAGCCGATGGCGATCACTCTCCAGATCGCCTCCGAGCCGGCTCTGCCGTTCGGTCACGGGGTGGATCACAACGCGCAGGCAGCGTTCCCTCCGGAGCTGGAGTGGCAGGAACGGGCGCTGTGCGCCCAAACCGACCCCGAGGCGTTCTTCCCCGAGAAGGGGGGGTCCACGCGCGAAGCCAAGCGTGTCTGCCTGTCCTGCGAGGTCAGACCGGAGTGCCTCGAGTACGCGCTGGCCAACGATGAACGCTTCGGTATCTGGGGCGGCTTGTCCGAGCGTGAACGCCGCCGGGTCAAGAAGCGCGCGGTCTGATCGTCACGATGGCCATCGACACCGCGGCGGGAGCGGTGTCCGTCGGTCGGCGTTCGTCGCGGAGCGTGTGGGGTCAAGCACGCGTTGTAGCGATTCTGTCGGTGACCGGCTCGGCGGGACTCACGCGAGTTCTCGACGCCCTCGCCCAACAGACCCGGATGCCGGACGCCGTGGTGGCCGTTCTGGACGCCGCGCTGCCCGCGGTCGAGGCACGCGAGGCCGCCGAACTGCTCACCAGCCGATCGATCCCGATCGCCGAGACCCCGGCCGGGGATCGAGTCTCGCGCGGCGGCCTGCGTGATCAGGTGGCCGCGGCGTTGCGCTTCGACCGCCCGGAGGAGGCCGACGAGGCGACGTCCGAACCCTCTGCGAGCGGCCGGCCCGGGGGCGAACTCGACGGAGCCGCCGACGCCCGGGGGCAGTGGCTGTGGCTGGTGCGCTCGGATGCCGCCCCGGCTCCTCACGCCCTGCAGCGACTACTCGCCGCCGTCGAGACCGCGCCGTCCGTGGCGGTCGCCGGCTGCAAACAGGTCGAGTGGGACGACGACCAGCGGCTGCGCGACGTCGGCGTCACCACGTCCCGCTGGGGTGCGGTGATCACCGGACTCGACCGCGGTGAACTCGACCAGGGGCAACACGACCTGCGCAGTGACGTCCTGGCGGTGCGCACCGCGGGGATGCTGGTGCGACGTGACGTCTGGACCGACCTGGGTGGCCCGGACCGGGCGCTCGTCGGGGCCCGGGACGACCTGGAGTTCTGCCGTCGGGTTCACCTGCGCGGCCACCGCGTGGTCGTGGTGCCCGGCGCCGTGGTCGCCGCGGCGTCCACCGCCCCTCGCGCGAGCTACCGCGACGATCGACGCGACGCCCTGCTGCTGCGCCTGGCCTGGACCCGGTGGTGGCTGGTGCCGGTCGCCCTGGTCTGGACCCTGCTCGCCGGGCCGGCGCGGGCCGTCGTCCGGCTGGTGTTGAAGCAGCCCTCCGAGAGTCTCGACGAACTGATCACCACGTCCGAGGTGCTGACCCGGCCCGCCCGCTGGATCGGGGCTCGCCGCCGGATCCGTTCGGCACGAACCGTTCCCGCCGGGGCCGTGCGCACGCTGGGGGCGTCTGTCCGGCTGTTGGCCAGGCAGCGCCGCGACGAGATCACGTCGTGGATCCGGCCCTCGGCTCGCTGGCGCGACGCCCCGCCGGAGCCCGGGCCGTCACGGCTGCGTCGGGCGGTCCCGGGCCTGCTGGCGAGCCTGCCGGCCCTGGTCGCGGGGCTGGTCGCGGGCCGTCACCTGATCACCGGCGCGGGGGCCGTCACCGGGGTCCATCTGCGCCCGATGCCGGACGGGATCGCCGGGGTGTGGCGCGAGGCCGGCCCGACCTGGCGCCCGGTCGGTCTGGGTGCGAGCGCCATCGCGGATCCCGCCACATCGCTGTTCGCCGTGCTGGCCCTGCCGTTCGGCACTCCCGACCGTCTGGTGACGGTGCTGCTGGTGGCGGGCCCGGCCGTGGCTGCCGCGGTCGCCTACGCCGTGACGGCCTCGCTGACCCGCTCGCGCCCGACGCGCCTGATCACGGCGCTGATCTGGTCGGCCGCCCCACCGCTGTTGGCGGCCGTCGCCACCGGCCGCCCCACGGCCGTCCTGGTGCACCTGCTGCTGCCGGTGTTCGCCCTGGCCTGTTGGCGCACCCTGACCGCGGGCTCGCCCGCCGCAGCCGCTGCAGCCGGGGCCCTGATGACTGCCCTGATCGCTGCGGCGCCGGCCACGGCCGTCCCGCTGTCCGTGCTCGTCCTGGTCGCCGCGGGCACGGCGGCCGTGGTGTTCGGCGCCCGCCGCCTGCTGCCGGTGGTGCTCACCGTGCTGATCCCGGCCGTGGTGCTGCTGCCCTGGTGGGCGGCCGTGGCGCGGCGTCCCGGCCTGTTACTGGCCGGCGACGCGCCCTGGTCGGCGGCGCCGTCCTCGCCGTGGTGGCACCTGATGTTCCTGCCCGGATCGCCCAAGCAGCTGTTCAGCCTGGGTGGGCCGCTGGCCGAGCGCCTCGGCGGTGCGTACCTGTCGCAGGCTGTCGGACAGCCGCTGCCCCCGGTGGTCGGTGACCTACCCCTGATCGTCGTGGGCGCCGTGGCCGTGGCGATCGCGCTGGCCGTGCCGGTCATCGTGCTGGCCGCGGCTGCCCTGTTCCGGCGGGGTGGTGCCGGCCGGGTCGCGGTGTTCGGCTGGTTGATCGCGCTGACCGGTCTGGCGGCTGCCCTGGTGGGCGAACGGATCCTGGTGGCCGGGTCTCGGGTGTGGTCCGGGCCGGCGCTGTCGGTGGCCCTGCTCGGGGTCGCGATCGCCGTGGTCGCGGTGCTGCCCCAGGTGGGGCGCCGGATGCGCCGCACCGGCCCCTGGCGTCGCCGTCTGCTGAGCCCGGTGTTGGTACTCCTGGCGGTTCCGTCGCTGACGGCGTTGGCCGTGTTCGCCTCCGCCGATGCCCTCGCGGTGCACCGCAGCCGGACCGCCCTGCTCCCGGCCGTGGCGGCCGCCGAGGGCGATGGGCCGGGGGCGACCCGCGCCCTGGTGCTCGCCGTCGACGGCGAACGGATCCGATGGTCGCTGTCCCGCGGGAGCGTGCAGCGCTGGGGTGAGGACTCCGCCGACCGCCGGCTCGCCGGCTTCTCCGGTGCCGCGGCCCAGCGGGACGACGCGGTCGTCCTGCCGGTGATCTCGGGCCTGCTCTCCCCGGCAGGCCGCGACCAGCGCAGCGCCCTCGCCGGCCTCGGGGTGGGCAGCGTGGCCTTGCTCGAACCGCTCGACGAGACCGCCGAACGCGCCCTGGACGGCGCCCCGGGCCTGGTGCGCGTCAACGCCGGGGCCGGCCGCGCGATGTGGCGCGTCGACCCGGCGCCCACCGAGCGGGCCAGTGCCCGCACCTACCGGGTGCGCGTGATCGACCCCGACGGCGTGGTGCGCGCTGTCCTGCCCACGGCGAGGGACGGCGTCAGCGTCGAGGCCGACGTGCCCCAAGGTGCTGCCGGGCGGCGGGTGGTGCTCGCCGAGGCCGCCGATCCGGGGTGGCAGGCGCGCTACGACGGTGTTGCGCTGGTGGCCCAGACGGCGGGCACGAACGGCTGGGCACAGGCGTTCGTGCTGCCCGCCCACGCCGGTCGGCTCCAGCTGGGTCACGTCGGGCCGAGCCCTTGGACGGCGAGCCGCTGGGTCGACGGCGCCCGGTGGGTGACGGCGTTGCTCGCCCTGTTGCTGGCGCTGCCCCTGCCCAGGGTCCGCAGCCGGATCGCGCCGCCTCCCGCACCCCGCCCGACCCACCCGGTGGCTCGTGAGACCACGCAGGAGACCGAGATCCGTCCCGCGCCCAGGGTCTTCGACCTCGATCACCCCGAAGAGGGTGAGCTGCCCGACGTCCTGCCCGACGTCATGCCCGACGTCATGCCCGACGTTGCTTGCTGACCTCACCGAGGTGGCCGATGCCGTCGACGTGGCCGATGCCGACGTGGCCGACGCCGACGTGTCCGGTGACGCTTCGACCGAGGCCACGGCCGAGGGGTCGCCGGTATGAAGGCGGCGCGACTGCGTGGCGCGCTGGCTCTCGTGGTGACGGGTGCCGCCGCGGTGGGGCTGAGCCTGGCTGCTCAGGCCTACGGCACGCCGATGCCGACGGCTGTTCGCCCCGTCACGCTGTCGTTGTCGTCGGCCACCCCCACGCTGGTGTGCCCTGGCCCCGAGACCTTGCTCGCCCCCGCCGGTGGCAGCGTCGTCGCCCCCCAAGGCCCGGTGACGATCAGCGCGGTCGCGCTCACCGGTGCCGGCGGCTCGGCGAGTCTGGCCGGCGCGACCGTGGCGTCTGCGGCGTCTGCGCCGTCCGGGGGGTCCGGGGGATCGACGCCCCTGACCCTGGCCGGCGATCTGGCGCAGGCACGGCTGCCCCGGTCCGCTGCGGGTGCGGTGCGGCTCGACGCCCGGACCGCCGGGGCCGGACGCGCCGTGCCGGCCGCAGCGCTGCAGACCACACTGGCTGCCTCGGGCGATCTGCGGGGACTGTCCGCCGCGGGCTGCTCGGCGGCCACCAACCACGCCTGGTTGGTCGGCGGTGGCACCGGGCCCGGCGAGCGCACCCGGCTGGTGCTGATCAACCCGACGCCGAGTACTGCCCTGCTCGACGTGTTCGTGCACGGCCCACAGGGCATCGTGAAAGCCCCTGCCGGCGAAGGCGTCGTCGTGGCGGCCCACCACCAGACGGTGCTGTTCGTCGACGCCCTCGCCCCGGACGCCGGGCAGCTCGCGGTCGAGGTCCTGGTGCGCACCGGTCGGGTGGTCGCGACCCTGCACCATCAGCGACTGGCCGGCTTCACCCCTGGTGGGGTCGACGGAATCGTCCCCGCGGCCCCGGCCGCGCGCAGTCAGGTGATCCCCGGGCTCGATCTGGCCGCTCCGGGGCGCACCGCCGTCCGGGTCGTGGCACCCGGTGACGCCGAGGCCGTGGCGCGGGTCCACCTGATCGGCGCGGCCGGGCCGGTAACCGTTCCCGGCGCGGTGGTGACCGTTCCCGCGGGGGGTGTGCGCGACGTCCCGCTGCAGGTCTCGGCGGCGCTGCCGGCCGGGCACTACACCGCAGTGGTCGAGGCCGACGAGCCGGTGGTGGCCGGTGCTCTGCTCACCCGCACTCTGGCCGGTGGTGAGCTGGCGGGTACCGCGGCCGCTGTGGGCAAGACCGTGCCGCCGAGCGATCTGGCCTGGGCGGCCGCCACGTCACCGCTGCGCGGCACGGTGATCCTCGCGACGCCCCCGACGGGGGTGGGCTCCCGGTTGGTGCTCACCACCGCAGAGCGCTCGACGGCGGGCGCCGACGTCGCCGCCTCCTCCGCGAGCCCGGGGCAGGGCAGCGCCGCCGAGGTCGGGGTCAGCGAGGTGAGCGCGGCCGGTGTGGCCGGAGCGGAGCGCCTCGTCAGCATCGAGGCGGGGCGTCAGGTCGATGTGCCGATCAGCGCGACGGCCACCGCGGTGCTGCTGCGTTCGGTACCCAGCGCCGGTAGCGGGTCGATCCACGCGGCGATGGTGCTGACGGCGGCGGATGCTGCCGGTCCCATGATCTCGGTGGTTCCGGTGCGTCCCGGTCCGACGGCCCCGGTATCGCCCCCCGTCGTGGTGCACGACCCCGGCGTCGGCGTGAGCTGATCCGGTTCGGGCCCGGTCAACCGGTGCCGTAGCGCGGGTCGATCTCCTCCGGGCGCCGGCCCAACAGGTGGGCGACCTGCTCGACCACCACGTCGTGCACCAGGGCGGGCAACTCGGTACCGTCGCCCACCCGCGACTCCACCGGTCGCCGGTAGATCACCACCCGGTGCGGCAGATCGCCGTGAGCGGGGAAGGACCGTCCCAACGGCACCGCTCCGTGTTCCCAGGGAGCCGGGTCGGACGGCGGGACGTCCTCGACGGCGAACTCGATGCCGTCGACCTCGGCCGGCCAGGTCTGCTCCAACCGCTCGACCGCATCCAGCACGGTGGCGTCGAACCGGTCCGAGCGGCTCTTCCACGCGGGCACCGTGCGGGGGATCACCGGCCCTCTCGGACCCCGGCCGTGACGGTCGCGTCGACGGGCGGGAGTCCCGGGCCGGGGGGAGGGTGTGGACACCTGGCCAGGCTAACCGGCGCGCCGGGCTGTCGCGGGTTGCCACGGGCGGGTACTGTCCGGCGGGTGGGTGCTGTGCGGCAGTGTTCGCGGACGGCGTGCGGCCGGCCCGCCGTCGCCACCTTGACCTACGTCTATTCGGATTCCACGGCCGTGCTCGGCCCGTTGGCCAGTCATGCCGAACCTCACTGCTACGACCTGTGCGCTGCGCACGCCGAGCGGCTCACCGTTCCCCGGGGCTGGGAGGTGATGCGGCTGTCGACCGAACCGTTCGAGTCGCCCGCACCCTCACACGACGATCTGCTGGCCCTGGCCGACGCCGTCCGCGAGGCGGCCCGGGTGCGCCCCGATCCGGAACCGGCTGCCGGCCTGATGCGCGAGGCCGCCGCCTCCTCGGTGGAGGTCGGCCGTCGAGGTCATCTGCGGGTGCTGCGCGATCCCGGCCACTGAGGCCCACTCGTTCGGCGAGCGGAACCACCCGAGCGGCGCCGTCCGGAATGGACGGGTTCGCCGGGACACTCCCGGGGCTCAAGGTCATCCCTGATCGGGTCGAGTCACTGGGGGTCACCCGAACGGCGCCGTGGATGCGCCCGTGGATCCGAGGAGAACCTCCCGATGCCGGTTCGCGCCGCAGCGTCTCGTTCTGTCCGCACGACCCACCAACCGTCGAACCACTCTCGCCCGGTACGCCGGCGGGGTCGTGGCCGCGCCGAGGTCGTGCATCCCCCGCTGGGGTCGCTCACTCAGCGTGACAATCGAACGGCGATCAGCTGCCAGGCCTGTGGCTCGGGCCATGTGACCCGGCTCTCGATGAACCTCACCGACGGCACACCGGTGGACTTCACCTCCTGCCACCGCTGCGAACACAAGACCTGGGAGCACGGCGGAGCCGAACTGAGCGTGGACGGCGTGCTCGATCGCACCCGCAAGGTGTGATCGTGTGATCGTGTGGTCTGTTCATGATCCCCGGCCGGGTGTCGGTGCCGCTGGGTAGGGTCGAGGCGTGACTCCAGCACGTGATGACCTGACCACCGCACCCACCGCCCTCTCGCCGGCCATCGACCTTCGCGATGGCGATGCGGCGGTGCTCGAACTCTGCGACCTGGCTGATCCGGCCGAGGGAGCGTCACGTCGTGATCTGTCCGATGTGGTCAAGGCCTACGACGTCCGGGGTCTGGTCGGTGAGCAGATCGACGCCGAGGTGACCCGTGCCCTCGGGGTGGCGTTCGCCGAGGAGGTCGCCGACGATCGGACGGCCTCGGGTGCCACCCGGCGCGTGGTCATCGGCTACGACATGAGGCCCTCCTCGCCCGAGCTGGCGCAGGCCTTCGCCGAGGGAGCGGCCGCGACCGGGCTGGACGTCGTCCTGATCGGGCTGTGCAGTACCGACGGCCTCTACTACGCCAGTGGGGCGCTGGACGCCCCCGGGGCCATGTTCACCGCCTCCCACAACCCGGCCGCCTACAACGGCATCAAGCTGTGCCGCGCCGCCGCGCGCCCGATCGGGCAGGACACCGGCCTGGTGCGGATCCGGCAGCGCGCCGAGCAGTTGTTGTCCGGGGCGAGCGCGCCGGTCGCGCCGACCCCGGGAACGATCGTCACCGAGGACCGGCTCGCCGGGTACGCGGCCCACCTGCGTGCGTTGGTCGACCTGTCCGGCAGCCGGCCACTGCGAGTGGTCGTCGACGCCGGCAACGGCATGGGCGGTCTGACCACCCCGGCGGTGCTGGGCACCGCGGCAGGGCTGGCCGCGCTGCCGCTGGACGTCGTCCCGCTGTACTTCGAGCTCGACGGCACCTTCCCCAACCACGAGGCCAACCCGCTCGAGCCGGCCAACCTGCGCGATCTGCAGGCGGCCGTGGTCCGGGAGGGGGCCGACATCGGCCTGGCCTTCGACGGGGACGCCGACCGGTGCTTCGTGATCGACGAGCGCGGCGAGCCGGTCAGTCCCAGTGCGGTCACCGCGCTGGTCGCCCGGCGCGAGATCGCCAAGGAGCGGGCCGCGGGCCGGTCGGCCACCGTGATCCACAACCTGATCACCTCACGGGCCGTGCCCGAGGTGATCGCCGAGGCCGGCGGGACGGCGCTGCGCACCCGTGTGGGGCACTCGTTCATCAAGGCCGAGATGGCCGCTCACAGCGCGGTCTTCGGGGGCGAGCACTCGGCGCACTACTACTTCCGTGACTTCTGGTTCGCCGACACCGGCATGCTGGCCGCGATGCACGTGCTCGCAGCGCTGGGCGAGGCCTCCGATGCGGGTGCGGTGCCGTTGTCGCAGTTGACCGCCGAGTACGAGCGGTACGTCGCCAGCGGTGAGATCAACTCCCGGGTGGACGACGTGGCCGCGGCGACGGCCCGGGTCGAGGCGGCGTTCGTCGATCGTCCCGGGGTCCGCCTGGACCGGCTCGATGGGTTGAGTGTGATCCACGACGCCCAGGGCTGGTGGTTCAACCTGCGCCCGAGCAACACCGAGCCGTTGTTGCGGCTCAACGCCGAGGCTCCGACCGCCACCGAGATGGCAGCTTTGCGCGACGATGTGCTCAGCCTCGTCCGCAATGGGTGACCTATGGGTCAGGATGGGTTCGTGACTGTGACGACGATCGATGGCTGGCTGCGCGAGATCCTGCGCTGCCCGTCCTGTTCCGGTGTGCTGCGGGACGGTGAGGGGCCGGACGGTTCGGCTCCCGAACTGCACTGCACGGTCTGCCGGCTGGCCTATCCGGTGGCTGAGGGCGGCATCCCGGTGCTGCTCGTGGACGAGGCCCGCACCCGAGACCAGGGCTGAGACATGGCACTCGACGAACAGCTGCTGGACGACGCCGAGGGACTGGCGGGCGCCGATCCCTCGGGCAGCCTGCGCGCGCTGGCCAGTGCCGGCGCCCAGGTGCGGGTCTCGATGCGCGCCACCGCCGAGGCGGAGGTCAGCCGGTTGGTGGGGGACGGGCGTCCCCGGTCGGTGGTGGTGGCGAGTCTGGGCGGATCAGCCGTGGTCGGCGACGTGTTGGCCATGTTGGCCGGCAGTGGATCACCGGTGCCCGTGACGGTGCGCCGCGGGTTGCCGTTGCCGGGGTGGGTCGGCCCGCTCGATCTCGTGGTCGCCGTGTCGATGTCGGGACGTGCGCCGGGCCCCCTGGGGCTGGCTGCCGAGGCCGCTCGGAGGGGCTCTCGGCTGCTGACCGTGGGGATGACCGGTTCGCCGCTGCAGGAGGTGGCCCAGCGCACCGGCGGGGTGCACGTGCCGGTACCACCGCCGGCCAGCCCGGCCGCGCGAGCCTCGCGCATGGGGATGTGGTCGTTGCTCACCCCGGTGTTGGCTGCCGCCCATGCCGTGGGCTTGACCGACACCTCCGACGCAGTGCTCGAGAGCGTGGCCGACCGGCTCGATGCCCGGGCCGCGACGTACCGGCCGGCGTCCGAGGCGTTCGTGAACCCGGCCAAGACGCTGGCTCTCGATCTGGCCGACAGCGTGCCGGTGGTGCTCGGCGACGGTGACGTCACGGGTGTCGCGGCCAGCCGCGCCGTGGCCATGCTGGCCCGCACCGCGCGGGTGCCGGCGATGCGCGGTGCCCTGCCGGACGACGCCGGCGATGTGGTGGCCACCTTCGGTGGGCCGTTCGCCGCCCGTGCGGAGGAGGACGTGTTCGCCGATCCGTTCCTGGACGGTCCGGGTCGGGTCGCCTTGCGGCTGCTGCTGTTGCGCGACGCCGAGCCGAGCGTGGATCGCCCGGACGGCACCTGGCTGGTGACCAGCCGTACCGCGGACGCCGTCCGGCTGACCGCGCAGGAGGCCGGCGTGCGGGTCAGTGAGGTCAGCGCCGAACCCGGCCACCCGCTGGAGCGTTTCGCGGACCTGGTCTCGCTGACCGACTTCGCGGCCACCTACCTCGCCCTGGCCTCGGGGCTGGACCCACTGACCTCTCCGCATGTGGCGGACCTGCGCGATCGGACTCGCTGAACGATGTCGACCGAAGGTGGCACCCGCGCCATCGTTGCTGCCCTGGCCGCCAATCTGGGGATCGCCGCGACCAAGTTCGTGGCGTTCCTGCTGACGCGGTCCAGCTCCATGCTCGCCGAGTCGATCCACTCACTGGCCGACTCGGGCAACCAGTTGCTGCTGTTGATCGGTGGCAAGCGGGCGAGCCGGGCGGCGACCGCCGAGCACCCGTTCGGCTACGGCCGCCAGCGGTACGTCTACGCCTTCATCGTCTCGATCGTGCTGTTCAGCGTGGGGGGCCTGTTCGCACTCTACGAGGCGTGGCACAAGTGGTCGCACCCCGAGCCGATCGAGGCCTGGAAGTGGGTGCCGATCGCGGTTCTGGTGGTGGCCATCGGGCTGGAGTCCTTCTCCTTCCGTACCGCGATCGCCGAGTCCAATCACGTACGAGGGCACCGTAGTTGGGTCGATTTCGTGCGCACCGCCAAGGCCCCGGAACTGCCCGTGGTGCTGCTGGAGGACCTGGCCGCCCTGGTCGGTCTGGTGTTTGCGTTGTTCGGTGTGGGCATGACCCTGTTCACCGATGACGGCCGCTGGGATGCGGCCGGCACCGCCCTGATCGGGGTGCTGCTGGTGGTGGTCGCGGCGGTGCTGGCGATCGAGATGAACTCCCTGCTGATCGGTGAGGGGGCGACCCGCGAACACCTCACGGCGATCGAGACCGCCCTGGTCGGTGTCGGCGTCGAACGGGTCATCCACATGAAGACGTTGCACCTGGGGCCGGACGAGCTGCTCGTGGCGGCCAAGATCGCCGTCGGGCCCCAGCGGCTGGCCTCCGACGTCGCCCGGATCATCGACGACGCCGAGGCTCGGGTGCGCAGCGCCGTCCCGATCGCCCGGGTGATCTACCTCGAGCCGGACGTCGATCGCGTGGGTGCCGCGGCGTCCCTCACCTGATCGGTACCCGGGTCATGACGGCGGGCGACACGGTGCGGCTGTCGTCGATGGTGCAACGCACCATCGTGGTGGTCAGCGCGTTGGCCATGCTGTTGTTCGCGGTGCCGCTGGCCGTGGTGGTCGGTGGCCTGTACCGCGGTGAGGCACAGGAGCACCTGGCCCGCGACGCCGAGCGCTCCCGCTCGGTGCTCACTCCGGCGGTCCTGGCCCAGCCGTCCACGATCCCCTCGGTGCTCCCGGTTCCCCACGAGCCGACGGTGGTGATCGGGGTGTACGACGGCACCGGCCTACGGATCGCCGGGGAGGGCCCGGCTCGGGCCGACCCGATCACCGGCCGGGTCTCCGCCACGGGTGTCGAGGAGTCGGCCCGGCTCGGCTCCGAGCTGGTGACCGTCGTCCCCCTGACCGAGGATGCCGACGCGCCGGCCGCGTACGTGGTGCGGGCCGCCGAGCCGTACGCCCTGGTGCAACACATCGTGTGGCTCACCTGGGCGCTGATGGCCGCGCTGGCCCTGGCGGTCCTGGGCCTGGCGGCTGCGCTGGCCCGTCGCCAGGCCCGACGGCTCGCCCAGCCGCTGCAGCAACTCGCCGAGTCGGCCGCTGCTCTGGGGCAGGGTGATTTCTCGGTGCGCCCGAATCGTTCGCGGGTGCGAGAGGTGGACGACGCCGGCCGCAACCTGGAGCTGACCGCCCGCCGCCTGGGCGGCATGCTCGAGCGGGAACGCGCCTTCAGCGCCGATGCCAGCCATCAGTTGCGCGGGCCGCTGACCGCCGTGCGGATCGGTCTCGAGGCCTCCCTGCTCACCCCGGGCGCCGACCTGCGCACCTCGGTACAGGACGCTCTGAGCGATCTCGACCGGCTCGAGCGCACGGTGCTCGACCTGCTGGCATTGGCCCGTGACACCCGGCGGGCGACCGAGTGCATCGATGCCGGTGCACTGGTCAGGGACGTGGTGCAGCCCTGGTCACGGCGGCTGGCCGATGCCGGGCGGGCCCTGATCACGGCCCTGGACGACGAGCTGCCCGGTGCGCTGGTGTCGCCGCCCGCGCTGCGCACCGTGCTGGACGTCCTGCTCGACAACGCCTTGACGCACGGGGCGGGCACGGTGCGGGTGGCTGTGCGCAGTGCCGACCAGACGGTCATCGTCGAGGTCGCCGATCAGGGGGAGGGCCTGCCCGATCCCACCAGCGCCGGCGCCGAGGTGATCTTCACGAGGCGCTCACCGGATGCTCGCGGTACGGGGATCGGCCTGGCGCTGGCCCGCTCGCTGATCGAGGCCGACGGCGGTCGACTCGAGGTGACCTCGCGTCGTCCGGCGATCTTCGCCGCGGTGCTGCCCGCGGTCAGTTCGCCGCAGCCCGACCCGGCGGGTCGTACCGGTACCCGAAGCTCCGCAGGGTGACGATCCGGTTCGGGTCCTCGCCGTGATCGGCGAGCTTGCGCCGTAGCGAGGAGACGTGCATGTCGAGCGTCTTGGTCGACCCGGTCCAGTTCTCGTCCCACACCTGCGACATCAACTGGTCGCGGCTCACCGCCTGCCCGGCCCCCGCCACCAGGGCGGCGAGCAGTTCGAACTCCTTGGGTCGTAGCGGCACCTCGCGGCCGGCGACGTCACAGCGGCGGGCACCGAGATCGAGGTTCAGCGCCCCGAGTCGGACCACCTGCGAGTCCGCGGGGCCCAGCACCGGGGTGAGTCGGCGCAGGTGGGCGCGGATGCGGGCCAGCAGCACCGGCAACCGGAACGGCTTGGTCAGGTAGTCGTCGGCACCGGCCTCGAGCCCCAGCACCACGTCGACGTCATCAGCGCGGCCGGACAGCACCACGATCACCGTGGCGGGCAGCACGGCGCGCAGCTGGCGGCACAACTCCACGCCGTCCAGGTCGGGCAGGCCGAGGTCGAGCAACACCAGGGCGGGGGTCTCGGTGCCGGCCAGCTCGAGCGCCTCGGCCGCGGTCAGCGCCCACAGCGGGTCGTACCCCTGGCCGCGCAGTGCCCCGACCATCGGCCGTCCGATCGCCTCGTCGTCCTCGACGAGCAGGATGCTCGTCACCACGGGATCAGCCACGGCCACAGCCTACGAGCAACACCTGCGGTGACGGCGACGGTACGGTGCCCTGGTGTCCGCCTATCTGGAGCCGATCCTCCACTTGCCGCCGGGTCTGGCCTATCTGGTGATCGGTTTGCTGGTCTTCGGCGAGGCGGCGGTGTTCGTCGGGTTCGTGTTGCCCGGTGAGACGGCCGTGGTGCTCGGTGGGGTGCTGGCCTCACAGGACGTGATCTCGATCTGGGCGCTCGGCGTCCTGGTGGTGATCGCCGCGATCGTGGGGGACAGCGTGGGCTACGAGGTGGGGCGTCACTACGGCGACTCGGTGCTCGATCTGGGGCCGCTGCGCCGTCACCGGTCCCGGCTGGACGGCGCGCGCGACTTCTTGCGGACCCGCGGTGGGTCGGCGGTCTTCCTGGGGCGCTGGACGGCGTTCCTGCGGGCCGTGATGCCCGGTCTGGCCGGACTGAGCCGGATGCCCTACGGCACCTTCCTGGCCTACAACGCCCTGGGTGGTGTGGTGTGGGGCGTCACGTTCTGCCTGGTCGGCTACCTGGCGGGCAACTCCTACCACCTGGTCGAGAAGGTGATCGGCCGGGGCGCGGCGGTGATGACCGTGGTCGTCCTGGTGGCAGCCGTCGCGTTGTGGCATCGGCATCGCCGTCGGCAGGAGCGCAGCGAACCGGACTCCCACCCCGCCTGAGCCGCACGGGTCGCGTGAGCCGCACGGGTCGCGCTGGTCGCGGTGGTCAGGCCACGATGCGGGACGGCAGTCCGGTGCGCTCCGTCCGCGGCCGCCGTCCCCGGGTGTCGGCCGCGCTCACGAAGATCGAGAAGCCGACGTCCGGTGCCGTCTCGGTGCTGACGGTGCCGCGGATCTCGATCGCCGGCGGCAGCAGGGTCTGGCGTTCGGTCGGGGGCAGACACAAGAGGCCGGCGCGCGCGGTGGTGATCTCGACCCGGGCCGTCTCGTCGGTCAGCTGGGCGAACATCCGGCTCCGTCCGAGGCGGTCGGCGAGCTCCTCCGGTGCGAATCCCCGCACCCGGTCGACCGTCGCGACCTTCCGCCACATCCGGTAGGCCGCCTGGATCTCGCCTTCGGCGCCCACCGTGACCTGCATCTTGGCCCCCGGGCCGAGCAACGGCACACCTTCGACGGTGAAGCCGAGGTTGACCTGGGTTCCCGTGACGTAGCGGCGAGGTTCGGAGCGCGGCTCCCGGCTCACCAACACCTCGGCCTCGACCACCGAGACGACCCGGGACTCGGCCGCACCGGGACGGAACGGGGCGAGGAACTCCTCCGCTCGGCGCACGGCGTCCGCCTGGTCCAGGCCGCGTTCGGTGGCCGAGTCGAGTTCGTTCGTCCGGTCCACGATGTCGAGCCGGAAGGAGTCGGTGGCGGCGTAGATCTCCAGGCTCATCCGATCGGTCCGCGCGACGTGCCACAGGCCGCGGTCCTCGAATCTCGCCTCGACGCCCAACCGCGCGGCGAGGACGGCGCGCGAATCCTCGTCCCAGCGGGCCGGGACAGCGTGCAGAACGGGGTACTCGCCGGGCAGGTCGAGCTCGGGCAACGTGATGGTGACAGCCATGATCGTGGTCTCCGGTCCGGTCAGCAGGCGGCGCGGGCGTAGAACAAGGTGGTGGGGTGAACCGGGTCGGCCGAGACCGAACCCTTGCCCCACCAGTGGTCGGTGTAGGTGGTGGTGCCGTCGGCGTCGGCGCGCAGATAGGCCCACTCGGTGTCCGAGCCCTCGGTGTCCTGGGCGGCTTTGATCCAGGCCTCCCGGACCGTCCAGCCGGCGTTGAGGTACTGCGCCAGCAGCCGGCCGCGGTCGGGTTCGTCGCCGGTGGTGGTGTGGAAGCCGAGCATGTAGTGCAGGCCGGCGAAGCAGCGCCAGCCCCAGCGGTCGAAGACCCCGTCCCGTTCGAGCACGTTGCAGGCGTCGAGGGCGATGAACTCCAGATCGAGGTCGCCCCAGAGGATCTCGGTGTTCTTGGCCACCGCGTCGTCGATACTGCGCCCGAAGTAGAACCGATCGGGTGAGCCGTGCCCCGAGAAGAACACGGCATCCACCGAATCGGCCCAGGTGCTGTCGCTGCCGCTGGCGGGCGAGCCCACGCCGGACGCCTCGAAGTCCTGATCCCAGGCCCAGTCGTCGCCCCAGTTGAACTCCCGCACGGCCGCGAGGGTGGTGTAGAACCCCTCGGCCTGGGCCTTGGTGTTGGACAGGTTGCCCTGCAACCCGTTGTACTCCTGCACCCACTCGATCCCGATGCTCGCCATGTCCGTTCCACACCCTGCCTATCCCGGGGACAGATCTTCCGGTGGGCAGGAGTCCGCGGTGGCCGTCCTGGATACATCCTGGATGCATCCGGGATACATCCGAGACCGTGCGGGTTCGGGTCAGCTCAGGGCGAGTCGGACCGCGTATCCCAGCACGATCAGGTACCCGATCACGCCGACGGCGGTGCGCACGCCGTCCGGCAGTCGTTCGCCGGCGGCCGCGCCGATGCCGACCAGTGCCAGCTGCCACGACAGCGAACCGATGAACACCCCGAGAATGAACGTCGTGGCCGCACCCGGTCCGCTGATCGCCAGGCCGGTGGCCAGCACGACGAAGTACACCGCGGTGAGCGGGTTGATCGCCGTGAGCGCCACGAAGCGGCCCAGGACGGCGCCGGGGCGCACCAACGTGCCGCCCGGCTCGGGGGGCCGGCCAGGCTCGGCATCCGCCGCTGCCATCGAGGGGGCGCCGGCACCGCGGAGCCCCAGCAGCCCCCGGACGGCGACCCCCACCAGCACCGCGGCGCCGATCAGGTGGACCCAGCGCTCGTGCCCGGCGAGGGCTCGCGAGACCACCGTGCCGGCGGTGACGGCGACGATGGCATACGTCAGGTCGACCAGGGCCACTCCCAGGGCACCCGCAGCCGCCGGCCGCCAGCCGTGGGCGAAGGCCTCGTGCAGCAGCAGCACGCTGATGGCGCCCAAGGGCAGCGCCAGGGCCAGCCCGGCCACCAGGCCCTGCAGGAACATGCTGAACACGCCTGACACCGTAGGGGGCGTTAGCATGGGGTTTCTGCTCGGCGTCGGTGATGCCGCAGGCCCAGAGGGGCCGCGCCGGGGTGAGTGTGCTCGGCTTCAGCCTGCGCTCACCCGTCCCGATGTCCCGTGCACGACCCACACCTGTCGAGGAATGACGCCATGACGTTCGAGTACAAGGTCGCTGACCTGGCCCTGGCCGAGGCCGGCCGCCACGAGATCCGTCTGGCCGAGCACGAGATGCCCGGCCTGATGGCGCTGCGCACCGAGTTCGGTGCCAGCAAGCCGCTGCGGGGAGCCCGGATCACCGGCTCGCTGCACATGACGGTGCAGACCGCCGTCCTGATCGAGACCCTGGTGGTGCTCGGTGCCGAGGTGCGCTGGTGTTCCTGCAACATCTTCTCCACCCAGGACACCGCCGCCGCAGCCGTCGTCGTCGGCCCGAACGGCAGCCTCGACGCGCCGTCCGGGGTGCCGGTCTTCGCCTGGAAGGGCGAGACCCTGCCCGAGTACTGGTGGTGCACCGAGCGGGCCCTCGACTGGTCCGCCGGTGCCACCGGGGTGGCCGGCCCGAACATGATCCTGGACGACGGCGGCGACGCCACGCTGCTGGTGCACAAGGGCGTGGAGTTCGAGGCCGGTGGCGCGGTGCCGACCACGGCCGAGGACGACAGCGAGGAATGGGCCTGCGTGCTCGACCTGCTGCGCACCACGCTGGCGGCCACGCCGCAGCGCTGGACGACGGTCGCGGCCGAGATCAAGGGCGTCACCGAGGAGACCACCACCGGGGTGCACCGGCTCTACGAGTTCGCGGCGCAGAACCTGCTGCTGTTCCCGGCGATCAACGTCAACGACGCCGTCACCAAGAGCAAGTTCGACAACAAGTACGGCACCCGGCACTCGCTGATCGACGGCATCAACCGGGCCACCGACGTGCTGATCGGCGGCAAGGTGGCCGTGGTCTGCGGTTACGGGGACGTCGGTAAGGGCTGCGCCGAGTCACTGCGCGGACAGCGTGCCCGGGTGCTGGTCACCGAGGTCGACCCGATCTGCGCGTTGCAGGCGGCGATGGACGGCTACGAGGTGGTCCGGCTCGACGAGGTGATCGACCGTGCCGACTTCGTGATCACCGCGACCGGCAACAAGGACGTGGTGACCGCCGAGCAGATGAGCCGCATGAAGCACCAGGCGATCATCGGCAACATCGGTCACTTCGACAACGAGATCGACATGGCCGGCCTGGCCCGCTTGCCCGGGATCGAGAAGGTGGAGCTGAAGCCGCAGGTGCACGAGTGGCGTTTCCCGGCGGACGGCGAGCGTCCGGCGCACAGCATCATCGTGCTGTCCGAGGGCCGGTTGCTGAACCTGGGCAACGCCACGGGCCACCCGAGCTTCGTGATGTCGAACTCGTTCACCAACCAGGTGATGGCCCAGATCGAGCTGTTCACCAAGCCCGACGACTACTCGCGCCCCGGCGCTGAGACCGTCTACGTGCTGCCCAAGCACCTCGACGAGAAGGTGGCCCGCCTGCACCTGGACGCCCTAGGCGTCCACCTCACCGAGCTGTCCAAGGCCCAGGCCGAGTACATCGGTGTCCCGGTCGAGGGCCCCTACAAACCCGACCACTACCGCTACTGACCCACCCAACCCGCTCATGCTCCGCGGGTGACCGCTCATGCTCCGCAGATGACGCGTTTCGAGGCCGCTCAGCCCGAATCAGCCGTCACCTGCGGAGCATGAGCAGGTTCAGGGGGTCAGCCGCTGCAGCCAGGCCCGGTTGTAGCGCTGCACCATCGCCGGGTAGGCGTTGACCAGGACGTCGAACAGCAGCGTCCAGCCCATGGCGTCCCACCACCCCAGCCAGGCCTGGACGACGGCCACCGGCAGCACCGCGACCAGCACCACCAGGTGGGCGGTCTCGGCCCGCAGCATCTGCTGCTCCAGCCGGGCGATGGCCTGCGGCGTCCGCTCACCGTGCAGCCGCAGCCCGCGGGAGAAGATCGACAACGGGCCGCGTCGCAGCAGTTTCTTGGCCACCCGGACGCCGAGCAGCTCGTAGAGCCGGCCCCGGAGTTCGACCGGGCGCAGCCGGTACACCCACGGTGGCAGCCGGACCTGCACCGCGGCGTCCACGACGGCGAACCACGCGGTCGGGAACCACACCGTGAAGAACGAGAACCACACACTGCGCGCACCGAAGGCGACGTATCCCCACCACATCACCCCGGCGAAGCCGACGGTCACCCCGGCCACGGCCAGCGTCCTGGCCAGGGTGGAGGTCGGGATAAAGATCCGGGTGAAGGTCACGGCATCGTCCTGGCCGCAGGCCCGATCAGGGTGGCGGTACGGCGGGCGTGGCGGGCACGGCGGACGGGCCGGCCGGCTCGATCAACCGGCTCGAGCCGGGCGACAACACATCGGCCCGGACGCGGCGGTCGGCGCGGGCCGCGCGCCGTTGCTCCAGCGCGATCAGCTGACCGAGGGCACGGCGGTGCCGCTCGGCGAGTACGGCCACCAGGTACTCCTCGGGATGCACCGCCATCGGCGGCGGGGGCGCGACGAAGCGGGACATGTCGGCGGCCAGCTGCCCGCCGAGCCGAGCCCGCGAGGCAGGGTTCAAGGTGGCGATGCGATTCAGGAACTGCCGGGCCGCCACCGCCAGCGGGTCGGGCAGCCGCGCGATGTCGGCCCCCGTGATCCAACCCGCCAGATGGTGTGGTACCGGTGGCAACGGCGGGGGCGGGGTCGGGGCACGGTCCCGGACGACGAAGGTTCCGGCCATCAGGTCGCCCAGGCGCTTGCCGCGAGGGTTGGCCAGCGAACAGATCAGCGCCCCGGCACCGCTGAGGCTGTAGATCTCGAACACGGCGACCAACGAACGCATCAACGACTGGCGCCACCGCACCGGCCCCCCGTCGTCGCGCACCACGCGCAGGCCCGCGGCGGCCTTGCCGGGGGAGCGGCCTCTGCTGAGCGATTCCCAGGTGGCGGGCAGCAGCACCAGCAGCCCGACGGTCAGCACGACGCCCACGGCGGCCAGCGCCGCGGCGTCCAGCGAGAGCGAGAGCGCCCCGAGCACGATCAGCAACACGATCGCCAGGACGACGATGATGACCAGGTCGAGCAGGTAGGCGAGGGCTCGGCTGGCGAAGGAGGCCGGGCGCAGATCGAGCACGACGGCTTCGCCGGTGACCAGAGCCTCCGGTAACAGCAGGTCGTCGACGCCCTCCGGCATGTCTCGAGGCTAACCTGCCGGAGTGGATGTCGATGCGTTCGCCGCGGTGCACGCCGCCGAGTGGGACCGGCTGGAGGCCCTGGGCCGTCGTCGCCGGTTGAGCGGCGCGGAGGTCGACGAACTGGTCGACCTCTACCAACGTGCCGCCACCCATCTCAGCGCCGTGCGTTCGGCGGGCGGCGATCCGTTGGTGGTCGGCCGGCTCTCGCGCATCGTGGCCACCGGACGCAGCGCTCTCACCGGCGGCCACGAGCCGATCACCCGTGAACTGGTGCGATTGGTCACCGTGTCGTTCCCTGCGGCGGTCTGGCGCAGCCGATGGTGGACGGCGGGCGCCGCGGCCTTCACCGTGATCATCAGCCTGGTCGTGGGCTACTGGGTGGCCGGCAACCGGCAGGCGCAGTCGGCGCTGGGCACCGACGAGGAGATCCGTCGGCTGGTCGAGGTCGAC
This sequence comes from Kineosporiaceae bacterium, assembly GCA_016713225.1. NCBI lineage: Bacteria > Bacillati > Actinomycetota > Actinomycetes > Kineosporiales > Kineosporiaceae > Kineosporiaceae bacterium. Next base: position 375,828 of record JADJPO010000004.1, on the reverse strand, counting down.
TTCGAGCGGTACTACAGCGAGAACCCCGCCACCAGCTTCGCCGCCCGGGTCTGGACCAACAACGCCTGGGTCGCTGCCCTGTGCATCGCCTTCGGCATCTCCGGGGTCCTGGTGGTCTACCTGCTGTTCCAGAACGCGTTGAACGTCGGGGTGACCGCCGGCCTGATGGCCGCCCACGACCGTCTCGGGCTGTTCTTCGCGCTGATCACCCCGCACGGGTTGCTGGAGCTGACTGCCGTGTTCGTCGCGGCCGGTGCCGGGCTGCGGTTGTTCTGGGCGTGGGTCGACCCCGGTCCCCTCCCGCGCTCGCGGTCCCTGGCCCGCGAGGGCCGTTCGATGCTCACCGTGGCGATGGGGCTGGTCGGCGTCCTGCTGGTCTCCGGCATCGTCGAGGCCTTCGTGACGCCGTCCCCGCTGCCCACGTGGGCTCGGATCGCCATCGGCGCCGTGGTCTGGATCGCCTTCCTGGCCTACGTCTGGCACTTCGGACGCCGCGCCGCCGCTGCCGGCGAGACCGGCGACCTTCGCGCCGACCTGATCGAGGACACCCTCCCGGTCGCCGGCTGACAACCCGCTCATGCTCCGCGGCTACCCGTTCAGCCCGGGATGAAGACGTTGTCATGCGTCCCCTGCGGAGCATCACGCGTCACCCGCGGAGCATGAGCGGGTTGTGTGGGGTTACAGGCGGCCGGTGGCCTTGAGGTTCAGGTAGCGGTCGGCCAGGCGGGGGGGTAGGTGGTCGGGAGTGCCGGTGACGACCTCGACGCCGAAGCGGCGCAGCTCGGCGGCCAGGCCGTCCTGGTCCAGCAGGGTTCGGGTGGCGGCGGCGGCCCCGTAGACGGCGTGGGCGTCCTCCCGGCCGGCGGCCATCTCGGCCAGCGCGGGGTCACTCACCGATGCCAGCACCACCAGATGATGACTGGTCAGCTGAGCCAGCACCGGCAGCAGCCCCTGGTCGACCGCCGCCGAGTCCAGCGAGGTCAGCAGCACCACCAGCGCCCGGTGGCTGAGCCGGGCGCGCACCGTGGCGACGATCGTCGTCCAGTCGGCCTCGACCAGGTCGGCCTCGAGCGGCGCCATCGCCTCGACCATGGCGGGCAGCAGCTCGGTACGTGAGGCGCCCTCGACCCGGGCCCGCACCCGCCGGTCCACGGCGAGCAGATCCACCCGGTCACCGGCCCGGGCGGCCAGGGCCGCCAGCAGCAGAGCGGCATCCATCGAGGCGTCCAGCCGCGGTTCGTCGCCGATCCGGGCGGCCGAGGTCCGCGAGGTGTCGAGCACGATCAGCACCCGCCGATCCCGTTCCGGACGCCAGGTGCGCACCACCACCTGCTGGCGCCGGGCCGTGGCGCGCCAGTCGATGGCCCGCACGTCGTCGCCGATCACGTAGTCGCGCAACGAGTCGAACTCGGTGCCCTGACCCCGCACCTGCAGGCTGGTGCGGCCGTCGAGTTCGCGCAATCGGGCCAGCTTGCTCGGCAGGTGCTTGCGCGAGGTGAACGGCGGCAGCACCCGTAGCCGCCCCGATGCCGCGAGCGTGCGCTGGCGCGCCCCCAGCCCCAGCGGGCCGACGCTGCGCACCGTCAGACCGGTCGCCAGCCGGTCGCCCCGGCGCACCGGACGCAGCTGCGTCACCACCCGGCGCCGCTCACCTGCCGGGACGACGAGCTGCTGGCGGGTCGGATGCGCTCCCGCCGAGGGTTGCCAGGCATCCCGGACGACGCCGCGCACCGCCCGCGGCCCGGTGTTGGTCACCAGCACGGCCGAACTGGTCGGTTCGCCCAGGCGCACCGAGCGCAGCGGTTCACGGGTCACGGTCACCGTGGTCAACCGACCGGCCAGGGCCAGGTCGATCCCCACCAGGGCGATCACCACACCGACCCAGCCGAGCAGCATCGCCCACCCCGGGGCGAGCGCCACCGGCACCGCCCCCGCCAGGGTGAGCAGCGCCGTCCGGCCGGTGATCGCCATCAGGACCCGATCTCGGCCGGTCTCAGCGCGGCACCGGCACGGTGGCCAGCACGCTGTCGAGCACGGCGTCCGTCGTGGTGCCCTCCAACTCGGCCTCGGGGCGCAGCTGCACCCGATGGCGCAACGTCGGCCGCGCCAGCGCCTTGACGTCGTCCGGGGTGACGTAGTCGCGCCCCGACAACCACGCCCAGGCGCGGGCGGTCGCCAGCAACGCCGTCGCACCACGTGGCGAGACCCCGAGCGACAGCGACGGCGCGGCCCGGGTGGCGCGCACCAGGTCGACGATGTAGCCCATCACCTCGGGGGTGGCGTTGACCGCTCGTACCGCGTCCTGTGCGGCGGCCAGGTGTTCCGGGCCGGCGACGGCGTGCAACCCGGCGGCGGCCAGATCACGCGGGTCGAAGCCGTTCGCGTGCCGGTTGAGTACCTCGAGCTCGACCTCCCGCGGCGGCAGCGGCATCGTCAGCTTGAGCATGAACCGGTCGAGCTGCGCCTCGGGCAGCGGATAGGTGCCCTCGTACTCCACCGGGTTCTGGGTGGCGGCCACGAGAAACGGCGCCGGCAGCGGCCGGGGGACGCCGTCCACGCTGACCTGCCGTTCCTCCATCGCCTCGAGCAGGGAGGCCTGGGTCTTCGGTGGCGTCCGGTTGATCTCGTCGGCGAGCAGCAGGTTGGTGAACACCGGCCCCTCGCGGAACGAGAACTCGGCGGTGCGGGCGTCGTAGACCAGTGATCCGGTGACATCGCCCGGCATCAGGTCGGGGGTGAACTGCACCCGGGTGGTCCGCAGTTCCAGCGCGGTCGCGAACGCCCGCACCAGAAGGGTTTTCGCCACCCCGGGCACGCCTTCGAGCAGCACGTGACCCCGGCACAGCAGGGCGATCACCAGGCCCGAGACGGCGGCGTCCTGGCCGACGACGGCCTTGGCCACCTCGGCGCGCACCCGGGTGAGTGCCTCGCGGGCTTCGGTGGGGTCGTACGTCATGATCCGTCCCGAGGGTCTGGTCGCGGTGCGCCGGTCGGCGCGCTGACATCCTGCTCGATCGCATCGATCCGGCGCGCCAGGCGCACCAGCGCGGCGTCGTCCGGCGGGACGGCGCCCAGCAACGTCTCGTGAAGCTCGCCGACGGAACCACCGGTCGACTCGGCGATACGGGCGATCAGCGCCTCGGGCTGTCCGTTGGCAGCCTCGAACCGGCGGGCCAGCCGACGCAGTGTCGCGGTCCGCAGGGTGGCGGCCACCCGATCGCGGGCGCGGGCCTGCCGATACAGCCGGGCGCGACCCTCCTCGGTCTCCACGGCCCGCACCACGACCGGTAGCGGTTCGGCCACCAACCGGCCGAGACGCCGGCCGCGCCAGAGCATCACGACGAGCACCGTCAGCCCTGCCATGGCCGGCATCCACCCCACCCAGCGCGGCATCAGTTCACCCAGGGTCGGTGCCTGGCCGTCACCGAGTTCGGCCGGATCGGCGATGTACCACTGCAGCACCGGCTGGCGACCGAGCAGCCGGAGCGCCAGGGCGGCATTGCCATCGGTGGCCAGGTAGGCGTTGCGCAGGATGTCGGCCTGCCCGATCACGGCCAGGTGCCGTTCGCCGCGCTCGATGACGGCCACCGACCCGTTGTCCGTGCCCGCCCCCTCGGGGTAACACAGCGTGGCCCGGCCCTGCTCCGGGTCGGCGTCGACGCTCGGGCGATACAGCAGCCCGCCGCCGCGGACGGTGCCGGCGGCGATGGCATCGGGGTCGGCGCACGAGGGCTCGGTCGAACCCGCGGTGGTGGTGCCGTCGGGGAACAGCGGCAGCTCGAGTGATTCCAGCGCGAGGGCATTGGGTCGCAACACGACCACGTCGGCGGGCGTGCGGGACAGTCCCGCCAGGACGTCGTCCGGGGTCAGCCGGGGGTCGGCGACGAAGATCGTGCGCCCCGCGCCCGCGTCGAGATCGTCGCGACTGCGTACCACGTCCACCCGGACGCCGTGCGAGCGCAGGGTCTGGGCCAGCGCTCGGGTTCCCCGGGGGGCGGGGGAGTCGGGGTCGAGGTCGCCGCTCGCGGTCGGGGTCAGCAGGGCACCGAGGGCGGCCACCGCCACCATGGTGACGGCGACGATCGCCGGCCAGAACCAGCGCCGGCGCCGCAGCGGGGTGGACCTCACGCGAGCACCGGCCGCGCTGCGCCCAGGGCCTCGTCCACGGACTGCACCTGCAGTGCCGACTCGCGCGTCGCGGCGCGCCCGCCGTACCGGACGGCGCCGAAGATGTCCGAGGCCAGCCGCACCTGGTCGGCCAGGTCCGGCAGGGTGGTGCGGATCTCCGAGGCCACCTCACCGGCCGTTCGGCCGGGGCGGGGGGCCAACAGTGTGCGTTCCTCCAGCTGCCTCACGATGGCCCGGAAGCGTTCCACCACAGCGGTTTCCCAGTCGCCCTGAGCCACCGCCCGATCGGCTGCCGCCCGGTGTTCGGCCGAGGTCAGCTCGGCCTCGTCGCCGAAGATGCCACCGGGTCCGGCGGTGGGCCGCACCGGGCCGATGCCGCCCGATCGCCAGATCGCGTAGCCGATCACCAGCACCACGATGACGGCGACCGCGGCCAACGCCCACCCCGAGCCGGACACCGCGGGCAGCTGCGACAGCAGGTCTCGGATCTGGTCCCACAACCAGGTCAGGGCGCGCTGAACCGGGCCGGGCCGGGCCCGCGCGTACTCGCCCTTGGCCAGTTCCTCGGCGGCCCAGCGCCGGGCCTGCTCGCGCGTCGGATCGAGCACGATACGCCGTTCAGCCGGCCACGCCGGCGGCCCGCGCCAGCTCGACGTCCAGGCCCTCGGCCCGCATCCGGCGGTCGATGTACAGCAGCGAGGTCACCGCGGCGGAGAACGGGGTGATGACGGTGCCACTGATGATCTCGGCCAACCCGCTGAGCAGGGTGGCCGTCACCAGACTGCCGGTGCTGCCCTCGTTGGCGGCAGCCAGGAAGCCACCCAGCTGACTGAGGGGAATCGCCAGGATCGAGGCCGCGAAGCCGACGACCAGCGAGGTCAGCACCAGGATGCCGAAGATGCGCCACCACGAGCTGCGCACCAGGGCCGACGAACGTCGCAGCGCAGCGACCGGACCGATGTCCTCGAGCAGCAGAGCCGGTGCGGCCAGTGACAGCTTCACCCACAGGTAGGGGCCGGTCACGATGACGGCGATGCTGCCGAGGGCGACACAGATGGCCACCGCGGCAATGGTCGACGCGCCCGCGGCGACCAGGGCGAACCCCGCGGCGGTGAAGATCGCCGCGACGATCAGGAAAGCGGTGAACGGGATCAGGGTGCTCAACAGACTGACGCCGATCACGGCCCAGATCCGCGGTTTGACCCGCTGCCACAGTGCCCTCGCCGAGGTGCGGCGGCCGAGCACCGCCTCACTCACCGCACGCACCAGCATGGCGCTGAGCACCGTGGTGGCGATCGCCTTGACCATGGTGCTGAGCACCAGGCCGCCGACGCCGCCGACCAGCGGTGCGAGGCTGGCCGGGTCGAAGTCGCCGGTGACGGCGGCGTCCTCGGCCACGTTCTGAAAGTCGAAGATCGCGGCCAGGTAGTAGAACTGCGGCCCGAGTCCGATCAGGGTGACCACGATCGTCACCACGGCGGAGATGCCCATCATGGTGCGCGGATTGGTGCGGATCGCCTGGAACGACCCGTCGAAGATCTCGCCCAGGCTGATCGGCCGTAGCGGGATGATCCCGGGCTTGGGCCGCCAGTTCTGAGCGGCGTTCGGCAGCCCGGGCGGGCCGTAGCCCGGTGGGCCGTACCCCGGGGGTGGGCCGTACCCAGGTGGTGGGCCGTAGCCCGGTGGTGGGCCATACCCCGGGGGTGGGCCATACCCCGGCGGTGGCGACTCGGACCCCGTGGGTGAGTCGTACCCGGGCGGCGGGCCACCCCACTGCGGAGCGCTGCCCCATTCGGTCGGTCCGGGTGGCCCGGGCTGCTCGGTCACGTGCTGCCCCCTCGTCGATGGCCGGTCGTGACGGCTCGATTCTGCCGCTAAACGCACGACAACAGCTCCACGGTGCCCGCCCGGTGCGTCGTCGGTGCCACCATGTGCGCATGAGAGGACGTGTGCTGGTGGTCGACGACGACACCGCGCTCGCCGAGATGCTCGGCATCGTGTTGCGTGGTGAGGGGTACGAACCGGTCTTCTGTGCCGACGGTTCGGGTGCCCTGGAGGTGTTCCGGGCCACCCGTCCCGACCTGGTGTTGCTCGACGTGATGCTGCCCGGGCGGGACGGGATCGAGGTCTGTCGGCAGATCCGAGGTGAATCCGGGGTGCCGATCGTGATGCTCACGGCCAAGACCGACACCGTGGACGTCGTGCTGGGCCTGGAGTCGGGCGCCGACGATTACGTGGTCAAGCCGTTCAAGGCCAAGGAACTGGTGGCCCGGGTCCGGGCACGGCTGCGGCGCACCGACGAACCGGCCCCCGAATTGCTCGACCTGGGCGATCTGACCATCGACGTGGCCGGACACGCCGTTCGGCGGGGCGAGGAGCCGATCGCTCTCACCCCGCTGGAGTTCGACCTGTTGGTGGCACTGGCCCGCAAACCCTGGCAGGTGTTCACCCGCGAGGTGTTGCTGGAGCAGGTCTGGGGGTATCGCCATGCCGCCGATACCCGGCTGGTCAACGTGCACGTGCAGCGGCTGCGCTCGAAGATCGAGCGTGACCCGGAGCGCCCCGAGATCGTGGTGACCGTGCGCGGAGTGGGGTACAAGGCCGGACCCGCGTGACACTGCTCGCCATGGTCCGTCGTGCACTGCGCCCGCACGTCCGGGCGATCCGGGGGCGGTGGCGGCGCTCGCTGCTGCTGCGGGTGATCGCGGCCACGGTGGCGCTCGGCGTCGTCGTCCTGCTCGTGGTCGGCCAGTTGCTGCTGCAGGCGATCAGCGACGGACTGGTCGACTCGGCGCGCACCGCCGCTCAGAACGATGCCTCGCAACAGGTCAAGAACACCTTGACCAGCCGTGCGGACCAGACCTTCGACGGTGGGCAGGAGTTCCGGACCTGGATCCGCGACACCCTCAACGGCCTGCACGGTCCGGCCGACGACCCGTTGCGGTACGTGGCCCTGCGCAAGGAGATCAACACCTCGCCCGGCCCGATCAGCGACCAGAGCCTGGGGGTGGACGCCAGCGCCATCCCGGTGGATCTGCGCCGGTCGGTGGCGCTCAACCGCAACCGGTTGGTCACCGAGGTGCTCACCCTGCCCATGGGCGAGGCCGGCGAGACGGTCGACAAGCGGGTGATCGCCGTGGGCACCCTGGTGGATCTGGGCACCATTGCCGCCGGGTCGGACGAGCCGATCGGTGGCACTTACGAGCTCTACTTCGTCTATCCGCTCGACCGTGAGGTCGACATCCTGGCCGATGTCCAGCGCACATTCCTGGTGGGCGCCGTGGCCCTGTTGGTGCTGATCGCCCTGGTCGCCTGGGTGGTCACCCGTCAAGTGGTCGATCCGGTGCGCCAAGCCGCGCTGGCCGCCGAACAGCTGGCCTCGGGCCGCTTCGATCGGCGGATGCCGGTGCGCGGTGAGGACGAGCTGGCGCGCCTGGGCCGGGCGTTCAACGAGATGGCCGCCAGTCTCGAGCGCCAGATCCATCAGTTGGAGGAACTGTCCCGGGTCCAGCGACGGTTCGTCTCGGACGTCTCGCACGAGCTGCGGACCCCGTTGACCACCGTGCGGATGGCGGCCGAGGTGATCCACGAGGCCCGCTCAGCCCTCGAACCGACGCTCTCGCGCAGCTCCGAACTGCTGGTGACCCAGCTCGACCGGTTCGAGTCGCTGTTGTCGGACCTGCTCGAGGTGAGCCGATTCGATGCCGGTGCCGCGGTGCTCGAGACCGACCCGGTCGACGTCCGCAAGATCGTGCATCGGGTGGTCGATCACCTCCGGCCGCTGGCCGATCGCAAGGGGGTGCGGCTGCTGGTGCACGAGCCCCGCGGCACCGTGATCGCCGATGTGGACAGCCGCCGGGTCGAACGGGTGCTGCGCAACCTGGTGGGTAACGCCATCGAGCACGGCGAGGGCCGCCCGGTCGAGATCCGGGTGGCGATGGACGACGCCGCCGTGGCGATCGGGGTGCGCGATCATGGCGTGGGCCTGAGCCAGGCCGACGTCCGGATGGTCTTCGACCGGTTCTGGCGGGCCGATCCGGCTCGCGCCAGGTCCACCGGCGGGACCGGACTGGGTCTGGCCATCGCCTTGGAGGACGCCCACCTGCACGGGGGCTGGTTGCAGGCCTGGGGTGAGTCCGGCCGCGGGGCACACTTCCGGCTCACCCTGCCGCGCCAGGGGGGCCAGGTGCTCTCCGGTTCGCCACTGCCCCTCGTGCCGGCCGAGGTGGCGCCCGTGGGGCGGGTATGACCCGCCGCAGCCCGGTGACCTCGCCGACCTCGCTGACCTCGCCGACCTCGCCGACGTCGACGAGGTCGCTGACCTCGCTGACCTCGGTGATCGTGATCATCCTGACCCTGGCCGGGTTGGTCTCGGGGTGCGTCAGCATCCCCGATCAGGGGCCGATCCTGCAGGGGCGCACCATGGTCGACGCCCCGCGCCCACCCCGGGTGAAGTTCTATGCCGCCTACCCGTTGCCGGGGGACACCCCCACCCGGATCGTGCAGGGCTTCATCCGCGCCGCCAAGGACTTCTCGGTCGACCACCAGGTCGCCCGCAGCTACCTCACCCCCGAACAGCGCACCCGGTGGCGGCCGGACGCCGCGGTGGTGGTCTACCGCGGCGAGGCGCGGGTGGTCGAGGACACCGCCTCGCCGTCCCGCTCGCCGGGCGCGACCCCCTCCGCGACCTCCTCCATGACCTCCTCCATGACCTCCTCCATGCCGCGCCGGCGCCCGGGGCTCGCGCCGCGGTGCACCTGCAGGTCGACGCCGCAGCCCGGGTGGACGGCGCCGGGATCTACCAGCCCTCGCCGTCCGGCGACGTGGCCGAGGTGACCGTGCACCTGGTCGCGATCGAGGGCGAGTGGCGGATCAGCGATCCGGCCGACGGGGTGCTGATCTCGGAGGACGACTTCCAGGCGACCTTCGCCGACGTCCCGCTCTACTTCCCCGACCCCACCGGGCGCTGGCTGGTGCCGGACGTGCGCTGGTTCCCGGTGACCTCGGTGCCCAGCGTGGTGGTCACCGCGCTGCTCGAGGGGCCGTCGCGCTGGCTGCGGCAGGCCGTGATCACGCCCGCGCCGACGGGGACGGCGCTGACCGCCGTCGGGGTGCGGGTCGGCGGAGGGCTGCTGACCGTCGACCTGAACCGTCAGGCCCTGCAGGCCACCCCACCGCAACGTCAGATGCTCGCGGCCCAGTTGCAGGCCACGCTGACCGAGTCGGCCCGGGTGCTGGAGTTCACCACCGGGCAACTCGCCCTGACGGTCGATCGGGCCCGCTTCGAGGTCACCCAGCTCGCCGCGCCGGCCCCTCGACCCGCCGACGAGGCACCCCTGGATTCCCGTCCGGTGGTGCTGGACGACCAGAATCGCCTGGCTCGCGTGGAGGGCGCCAAGCCGGTTGTCGTGCCGGGGCTGGCGGCCCTGGGCTCCGATGCCACCCGACCGGCGGTCAGCTCGGACGGCACGGTGTTCGCGGTGCTCACCCGCGGCGGGACCACCCTCACCACGCTGTCGGCCGGTGCTGCGCCGCAGCCCCAGGTCGAGGCGCCCGGCCTCACCGCGCCCTCCTTCGACCCCTACGGCTGGGTCTGGACCTCACCGGCGGCCTCCTCCGGCACCCTGACGGCGATTCGGGGGACCCGCCAGCTGCGTGTCCCGGCCCCGTGGCTGGCCGGCTTCACCGTCGCCTCGGTGCGCCTGAGCCGCGAGGGAGCCCGCGCGATCGTGGTCGCCCACCGCGGCCGCCGCTCCTACATCTTCGTCGCCGGTGTCGCCCGCGATGGCACCGGGACGCCGGTGAGTCTGGCGGGGACACCGCTGCTGGTGGCCACCGACCTGCAGTCGGTGCGGGACGCCGCCTGGCTCGATGCCCGCCGCATGATGGTGCTCGCCGCGGCGCCGCCCGCGACCCAGACGCAGGTGTTCACCGTCGAGATCGGCGGGAAGACCTCCGGTGGCATCGCTGCCCCCGGGGGGCTGAGCCTGACGGTGGGGGGCAGCGTGAACGACCTCTGGGTCCAGACCGACCAGGGCGTGCGCTACCAGTCGGGCGGCGGCCTGATCGCGCTGCCGGGCGTGCGCTGGCCGGCCATGCCGGGCTGAGTCCTCGGCGAACAGACCTCGCGACGTCCGCGTCGTGGCGGGCACATCCGGCCCGGTTCGTCCCGCCGTCCACAGCCACGGCCCCCGCGCGGGCGAGCTGCGGCTCGGCTGGGTCACTGTGGCGGGCGTGATCCTCCAACCGCTGCTCGATCTGGTGTTGCCCCGCGACTGTGCCGGGTGCGCGGCGCCGGACGTGGCGCTGTGCCCGCCGTGTCGGGCACAGGTCGAGGCGCCGGCTCGCTGGGTTGCCGCCGGGGACATGCTGTGGCCCGTGGCCTGTTGCGGCCGCTACGAGGGAGCAGTGGCTCACCTGGTGCACCGCTGGAAGGACGGCGGGCGGCGTGACCTCACCCCGGTGTTGGGTGCCGCCCTGGCCCGCGCCGTGAGGCTGCTGCCGGGGGTGGTGTCGGGGGTGGTGTCGGGGGTGGCGCCGGATCGCCCGGTCCAGGTGGTCCCGGTGCCGTCCGCACCGGGGGCGGTCCGCCGCCGCGGTGGCGATCTGGTGGCCGACCTGACCCGGGACGCCGCGCGCCGAGTGCCCGGGGCACGGGCGGCGCCGGTGCTGCGCCAGGTCCGTCGGATCGCCGACCAGGCGGGTCTGGGCGCGGGGGAGCGGGCACGGAACGTGTCCGGGGCGTTCGGGTTCACCCGAAGGGGTGCGCGCCGACCGGGACAGCCCTGCATCGTGGTCGATGACGTGGTGACCACGGGAGCGAGCCTCGCAGAGGCGGTTCGGGTGCTGCGTTCCGGTGGTTGGGACGTGCTCGGGGTGGCCACGGTCTGCGCGACGCCGCGTCACCATCCCCGACGCGCCGATCCTTCGGATGACCGCTGTCGGGTGTGACCAGACTGGACTAGCGTGGGGCTTCAGGAACGACTCCCCCTTCGAGATGCAGGAGGTCTTCCGTGGAGATCGTGATCACCGGCCGCCACACCGACGTGTCCGAGCGGTTCCGTCGACTCGCCGAGGAGAAGTTGGCCAAGGTGGGCCAGCTCGCCCCGAAGGCTCATCGGGCCGACGTGGAACTCTCGCACGAACGCAACCCGCGTCAGACCCAGACGGCCGAGAAGGTCGAGATCACCCTGCGCGGCAAGGGCCCGGTGATTCGCGCCGAGGCCCGCGCCGAGGAGTCAGGCGCCGCCCTGGACCTCGCCCTGGGCAAGCTGCTGGAGCGTTTGCGCCGCAGCGGCGATCGCCGCAAGGTGCACCATGGCCGGCAGCGACCCGCCTCGGTGCGCGTTCCCGGGGCGCTCGCGGTCAACGGCACGGCGGCAGCCGTCGTCGAGGACGACTCGGCCGAGCTGGAGGACCCGTACGCGGACCAGAACCCCGACAGCCCCGTGGTGATCCGTACCAAGGATCACTCGGCTCCGCCGATGACGGTCGAGCAGGCGCTCTACGAGATGGAACTGGTGCAGCACGACTTCTTCCTGTTCCAGGATGCGGAGTGCGGTCTGCCGAGCGTGGTCTACCGCCGTCACGGCTGGAACTACGGCGTGATCCGGCTGACCGTTCCGAATGCGCCCGGCGCACCGGCTGCCGAGGACTCCGACTGACCGAACGACCGACCGTACGACCGACCGAACGACTCACGCCGGCCCAGGCCCGCCGGATCGCCGTTGCCGCGCAGGGCCTGGGCCGCTCACATCCCCGAGCGGCCGTGGGGCCACGTCACCTCGACCGCGTCATCGACGCCGTCGGGGTGGTGCAGATCGACTCGGTCAACGTGCTGGTCCGCAGCCACTACCTGCCGGTGTTCTCCCGGCTGGGTCCCTACCGGCGCGAGCTGCTCGATCGCGCCGCGCACCGCGCGCCGCGCCGGCTCGTCGAGTACTGGGCACACCAGGCCTCCTACACCACCCCCGCCACCCACGCGCTGCTCGGCTTCCGCATGGTCCGAGCCCACGCGGAGACCTGGTCGGGGCTGCGTCAGGCTGCCGCCGAGCACCCTCACCTGCTGGACGACGTCCGCGCGGTGATCGCCGCCCAGGGGCCACTGACCTCGGCCGAGATCGAACAGCAGCTGGGCCGCCGCGCTCCGGCCGACCGCGGCAACTGGGGCTGGAACTGGTCGCACGCCAAGATGGCCATCGAGTACCTGTTCCACGCCGGTGACCTGGCCAGCGCCGGTCGGACCACGCGATTCGAGCGGCGCTACGACCTGCCCGAGCGGGTGCTCGGCGCGCACCTGGCCCTCGCCGCCCCGCCGGAGGAGGCCGAGGCCTGTCGTGAACTGGTGGCCATCGCGGCCCGCGCCCACGGCATCGGCACCGAGGCCTGCCTGCGCGACTACTTCCGACTCAGCGCGGGGCAATCGCGCAAGGCGGTCGCCGAGTTGGTGGAGGATGGCCGGCTGGTCGAGGTGCAGGTGGCGGGGTGGCGTCGTCCGGCCTACCTCGACCCGGCGGCACGGATCCCGGCGCGCCTGGGCGGGTCGGCGTTGCTCAGCCCGTTCGACTCCCTGGTCTGGTTTCGCCCACGCACCGAGGCCTTGTTCGGGTTCCACTATCGGATCGGGATCTACACCCCCGCGGCCCAACGCACTCACGGGTACTACGTGTTGCCCTACCTGCTCGGTGACCGGTTGGTGGCCAGGGTGGACGTCGCCGCGAACCGAGCGGCCGGCGTGCTGTCGGTTCCCGGGGCCTGGTTGGAGGAGCCGCCGGCGCGGGGACGGATCGGCGCCGGCGACGTGGCCCGGGCACTGGCCGCCGATCTACGCGCGATGGCGCAGTGGCTGGGGCTGGACGACGTCGTGGTGGGCGAACGCGGTGACCTCACCGCGGCGTTGCGGGCACTCGGCCGGTGGTGAGGCAACCGGCGCCGGCGGTTCGATCGAGCGCGTAGGATGCCGTCGCGGGGTTGGGCCGGTGGGGCGCCCCGATCTGCTTCAGGAGCCTTTCGATGCGTTCGCTGGCAACACTTTTGGCCGCTCTGGCCACGTCTTCCGCTCTGGTTCTCGGCGCCGGCACGACCGCCGGTGCAACACCCGCCGCGTCCGCCGCGGCCATCGCGGCGACGACGGCACCGACCTCGCGGGTGCCGGTGGCCTCGCTGCAGATCACGGGGGCCCGCACCGAGGTCGTGGTGCACGGCGTGCGGCGCAGCGCGCAGGCGCGCTGGATCGACGGCGTCGTCGATGACCGCCTGGTCTCGATCGACGGTTGCCTCGCGGCCGTGCCGGAATCGACCGTCGCGGCCGGGGTGTATCGCGCCGGCGTCACCACGGTCTGCCGCGGCGGAGTCGCCACGGCTCGGGCCGCGGCCCGGTCGCTGGTGCGCAGCAAGCCCTGGTACCGGGTGAGTGTGCGCTCGGTGCGACTGACCGCGTTCACCTTCACCGCTCCGCTCGCCTCGGGTGCGGGCGCTCCGGTGGAGGCCGCGCTGGCACAGCTGCCGGTGGACGCCGAGACCTACGTCGAGGGCGACGACACCTCGATGGTCTACGTCGGTCGCGGTGTCAGCCAGGCCCGCTTGGACGCCGCCCGGGCAGCGTTCGCGCACGAACTGGGCATCGGCTCGGCGCGGGTGAGGGTCAGCCCACTGCGCCTCACCTGAAGACCGTGATCATGCAATCCGTGCACATCGATACATCGATGTGCACGGATTGCATGATCACGGCGGTTGGTGTGGCTCAGGGGCACTCCCGGGCCAGGATGTCGAACCGCAGCATGTCGCGCACGGTGCCGTCCCGCAGCCGCTCGCCGTGGCGATCGACGCCGCTGGGGCGGAACCCGATACGGCGCGCGATCCGTTGTGAGGCCGTGTTGCCGTCCGCAGCCCGCAGCAGCACCCGATCCAGACCCAGCCCGCCGTCCTCGGCGGGAAGCAGGGCATGCCGGACGGCGAGCGCGACCCCGTCGCTGGTGAGTCCTCGGCTGCGCCCGTCCGGGTGTGCCCAGTAGCCGACCTCGCCGTGGCGACCTGCTCGGCGCACCTGCAGGCCGATCTCGCCGAGCAACAGCTCCTCGCGCCGGATGTCGGTGACCGCCCAGTACAGGGCGCGCCCGCAAGCCTGGTCCTCCGCGGTGCCCAGCAGATGCTCGTGGGCATCGGTCAGGGTGTAGGGCGAGGGCAACAACGGCAGCCAGTACTGCGAGAGCGCATCCGAACAGGCCTCGGCGATCGCCCTGGCGTCCTCGCTGCGCAGCGGACGCAGCCGCGCGGAGCCGGCGGTGAGCACCGGTGACTCCAGCCAGGCGTGGGCCGGATACAACGGCTGTCCGCGACGCCAAGCCCCCTGCCAGGTCTCCACGACGTTGCCGCGCTGCACCATCAGGCCCCGGGTTCGTCCGTCGATCCGGAACCCGACCGACCACGCCGCCCGGCGAGCGGCCCAGTTGCCCACGGCGGCCTGCCAGCTCACCACCTGCAGGTCGAGCGCCCGCACGCCCCAGGGCAACAGCAGCCGCAACGCCCGCTCGGTCAGGTCGTGGCCCCGGGCCCAGGGCGCGATCACGTAGGTGACCGCGGCGGCGCCCGGTGGGCCGCAGCGCAGGTCCACGGTGCCGGCGTACGCGCCGTTCAGCTCCACCGCGAACGACAGGCGCCCGTCGCGCCCGACGTCTCCGACGTCTGTGTCGTCTGTGTCGACTCCGTCGTCTCTGTCATCTCTGTCATCTCTGTCGTGTCCCTCGTGGATCCGGCGCGCCAGGAACTCCGCGGCGTCCTCACGCGTGTAGGGATCGGGCACCGTCGTCCAGCGCCGGGTCTGGGCGTCGTTGCCCTGGGCCAGGAGGGCCTCGCTGTCCTGGGGGTGGTGAGGCCGAAGGGTCAGGCCATCGGGGGTCGCCGATTCGCGCAGGGTCGGGGGCCGGGGCGGCGGGGACACAGGGCCAGCCTGACGCGGCAGGCTTGCCCGGGGCAATGGCAGGGCGTTCGGCGTCTACGATGGCGGCACTGAGACCTGACGGGAGTACGTGTGGTGAAGATCGTCGAGCGGATGCTGCGGCTCGGTGAGGGGAGAACCCTCAAAAAGCTCGCCGGCCTGGCCAGCCAGGTGAACACGCTCGAGGAGGACTTCGCCCGACTCTCCGACGGTGAGCTGCGCGGTGAGACCGATGTCTTCCGCGCCCGCGTCGCCGACGGGGAATCGCTCGACGACCTGCTGCCCGAGGCCTTCGCCGCGGTGCGCGAGGCCGCCAAGCGCACCCTGGGCCAACGCCACTTCGACGTCCAGTTGATGGGCGGTGCGGCGCTGCACCTGGGCAACATCGCCGAGATGAAGACCGGTGAGGGCAAGACCCTCGTGGCCACCGCCCCGGCCTACCTGAACGCCCTGTCCGGCAAGGGCGTTCACATCATCACCGTGAACGACTACCTGGCCTCCTACCAGAGCGAGTTGATGGGGCGGATCCATCGCTTCCTCGGGCTGCAGGTCGGCTGCATCATGGGTCAGATGCCCCCGGACGAGCGCCGGGTGCAGTATTCCGCCGACATCACCTACGGCACCAACAACGAGTTCGGCTTCGACTACCTGCGCGACAACATGGCCTGGTCGACCGACGAGATGGTGCAGCGGGGCCACAACTTCGCCATCGTCGACGAGGTCGACTCGATCCTGATCGACGAGGCCCGCACACCGCTGATCATCTCCGGCCCGGCCGATCAGCCGCAGAAGTGGTACGGCGAGTTCGCCAAGATGGCCAACCGGCTGCGCCGCGACGTCGACTACGAGGTCGACGAGAAGAAGCGCACCGTCGGCATCCTCGAATCCGGCATCGACCGGGTCGAGGACTACCTCGGCATCGCGAACCTCTACGAGAGCGTGAACACCCCGCTGATCGGCTACCTGAACAACGCCGTCAAGGCCAAGGAGCTGTTCAAGCGCGACAAGGACTACGTCGTGCTCGAGGGCGAGGTGCTCATCGTCGACGAGCACACCGGCCGATTGCTGGCCGGGCGGCGGTACAACGAGGGCATGCACCAGGCCATCGAGGCCAAGGAGGGGGTCGAGATCCAGAGCGAGAACCAGACCCTCGCCACGATCACCCTGCAGAACTACTTCCGCATGTACGACAAGCTCTCGGGCATGACCGGCACCGCCCAGACCGAGGCGGCCGAGTTCATGTCGATCTACAAGCTCGGGGTGGTGACCATCCCCACCAACCGGCCCATGGTCCGGATGGACGGTCAGGACCTGATCTACAAGAACGAGGAGTGCAAGTTCGACGCGGTGGTCGAGGACCTCGTCGAACGGCACGCCACCGGGCAGCCGGTGCTGGTGGGTACCACCAGCGTCGAGAAGAGCGAATACCTCTCGAAGCTCCTCATCGAGCGCGAGGTGCCCCACGAGGTGCTCAACGCCAAACACCATGAACGTGAGGCGTCGATCGTCGCGCAGGCCGGGCGCAAGGGCGCGGTCACCGTGGCCACCAACATGGCCGGCCGCGGTACCGACATCATGCTCGGCGGCAATGCCGAGTTCACGGCCGTGGCCCGCATGGCCGAGCTCGGTCTCGACCCGGCCGAGTCGCCGGAGGAGTACGAGGCGGCCTGGCCCGAGGTGCTCGCCCAGGCGCAGGCGAGCGTCGCCGCCGCCCACGAAGAGGTCAAGGAACTCGGCGGTCTGTACGTGCTGGGTACCGAGCGGCACGAATCCCGCCGGATCGACAACCAGTTGCGCGGTCGCTCCGGCCGCCAGGGAGACCCCGGTGAGAGCCGGTTCTACCTGTCGCTGACCGACGACCTGATGCGCTTGTTCAACTCGAACATGGTCGAGTCGTTCCTCACCGCGGCCAAGATCCCGGACGACGTGCCGATCGAGCACAAGATGGTCACTCGCTCGATCGCCAGCGCGCAGAGCCAGGTCGAGGCGCGCAACTTCGAGATCCGCAAGAACGTGCTCAAGTACGACGACGTGCTCAATCGGCAGCGCGAGGTCATCTACGGCGAGCGGCGCAAGGTGCTCGAGGGCGCCGATCTGCACGACCAGCTGGGCCACTTCATCGGTGACGTGCTCGCCGCCTATGTCACGGCCGAGACCAGTGAGGGCATGCCCGCCGACTGGGATCTCGACCGGCTCTGGACGGCGTTGCGCACCCTGTACCCGGTCGGGATCACCGTCGATGAGGTGATCGAGGAGGCCGGCGGTCGCGAGGGTGTCACGCACGACATGTTGGTGCGTGAGCTGACCGCTGACGCCCAGGTCGCCTACGAGCGGCGCGAGCAGGCCCTGGGCGCCGAGGTGATGCGCGAGCTGGAACGTCGCGTGGTGCTGTCGGTGCTCGACCGCAAGTGGCGTGAGCACCTCTACGAGATGGACTACCTGCAGGAGGGCATCGGTCTGCGGGCCATGGCTCAGCGTGACCCGCTGGTGGAGTACCAGCGTGAGGGTTTCGGCATGTTCCAGGCGATGACCGAGGCCATCAAGGAGGAGTCGGTCGGCTACCTGTTCAACCTCGAGGTCGAGGTGGCCCAGCCCGAGCCGGAGGTGGGCGCCCCGGAGGTGCCGGGTGGTGTGCTGGTGGCCAAGGGGCTCGTCACGCCGCAGCGCCCGAACCAACTGCAGTACAGCGCACCGACCGAGGACGGCGGAGTCGAGGTGCACGGTGGCGACGGCGAGGCGTCCGCCCAGGGGGCCGAGGACGGCGAGGCCGGGCAGAACCGGGCTCAGCGTCGCGCAGCGCGCCGCCGTCGCTAGCTCGGCGGCATCGGTTCAGCCGGTCTCCCACGCGGTCACCCGCCACCTGCCCTCGGTTCCCTCCAGGCGGAGCGCGACCGCCCGAGCCCGGCGGCCGTCGTCCACCACGGCGGCAGCCTCGACCACGCCGGGACGCGGGGTGCCCAGCTGCATCGCCCGGACCCGGATCACCGGCCGTCGCCGGGCCTCGCCACGCGCGGCGGCCAGGCGATGGCGCCGGCAGAGCGTCTCGAACACCTCGGGGCTGGTCCAGCGCACCACCTGGCCCTGGGGCCGGAACCCCGCGGCCACCTCCAGCGCGACCTGGACGAACTGGGCGGCCCATGAGCGGGGATCCGGCAGCTGATCGCGGGCGTTCGCAGCGGGATCCGGTGGGGCGACTCGTCCCGGCGGCGGGACCACCAGGGACAACGACTCCTGCCCGGGCAGATCGCCCGGCTCGGGCTCACGGACCAGCCGCAGCGCCGGCCGTGGCTCGGCGGCCGGGATCGGCAACCGGCGCAAAGTCGGCCGGCTCGGCGCACCGGCGACACTCCACACACTCATGACTCGCACTCCTCGGATCGACTCCACCGAGGAAGGTCGGTTCGGCGGCACGCTGTGACACCGTGGTGGTATGAACCTCGAGACGCCGAAGAACGCGGCGCGGGGTCCGGGCGCGCTGGTCATCGACTGGGGCGGGGTCCTCACCCCGGCGCTCGACGTCGCCCTGCGGCAGTGGGCGCTGCGGGACGGCGTGGACTTCGGCCACTTCCGAGAGGTCCTGCGCACCTGGCTGGAGTCCGGTGACCCACCCACCCATCACCTCGAGCGCGGCACCCTCGCCGAGCGGGACTTCGAGCGGTTGCTGGCGGCCGAGCTCGGTGCCCGGGGCAGTGTCGTCGACCCGCGCGGCCTGCTCGCCCGGCTGTTGGCCGACCTGGCCCTGTTGGAGCCCCGCATGATCGCGGCCATCCGGGCCGCACGGCGGGGCGGGTTGCGTACCGCGCTGCTGTCCAACAGTTGGGGTGAGAACTATCCAGAGGCGTTGTGGCACGACCTGTTCGACGTCGTCGTGGTCTCGGGGCGGGTGGGGCTGCGCAAGCCCGAGCCGGGCATCTTCGCCCACACCGCGCACGCCCTGGCCCTACCGCCGCAGCGGTGCGTCCTGGTGGACGACATGGAGCGCAACGTCGCGGCGGCGACCGAGGCCGGCATGGTCGCGGTGCACCATCGCAGCGTGGAACAGACCCTGGCCGAGTTGGAGGAGTTGTTCCAGATGTCGTTGCGGTGAGGATGTGCCCCGCTGCCGACCCGGAGCCGTATGCTCGGTGCCTCGCCGGACAGTCGTGGCACGGCCTGGGAGATGGCCAGGCCGGAGGGAGCACGTGTGGCGGATCGCCTGACCCCGCTCGACGTCTCGTTCCTGTACCTCGAGGAGCCCCGGACGGCGATGCACGTGGGCTCTGTGATGGTCTTCGACCCCGGGCCGGAGGGGCTGGACTACCCCCGCTTGGTGCGTCACATCGAGGCCCGGATCGCCTTCGTGCCGCGGTATCGCCGACGCGTGCGCACCGTGCCCGGTCGCCTGGCCAACCCGGTGTGGGTCGATGACGAGGACTTCGACATCGCCAACCACCTCCGCCGGGTGAGCCTGCCCGAGCCGGGGGGTCGCGAGCAGCTCGAGGACCTGGTCGCCCGCATCCAGGCCCGACAGCTCGACCGGGGCCGGCCGCTGTGGGAGGCCGCGGTGGTCGAGGGACTGCCCCATGGCCAGATCGCGGTGATCACCAAGGTGCACCAGGCGCTGGTCGACGGCCACCATGCCGTCGACCTGGGCCAGGTGGTGCTGGACGACGAGGCAACCGTGCGCGAGCACCCGCCGCAGACCTGGCACCCGGCACCGGAGCCCTCGCTCGGTGAGCTCGTGGTGGGCGCGATCGCGGAGTCGGTGACCCGACCCACCCGGGTACTCGAGACGCTGCGCTCGGGGCTGGGCGACGTCCGCAAGACCGCTTCGAAGGCCACCGAGGCGGTGGCCGGGCTGGCCGTGGCCGCCCGGGTGGCGGCCAACCCGCCGCAACGCAGCCCACTCAACGTCGAGATCGGGCAGGACCGCCGCTTCCAGATGATCGACACCGACCTGGCCGACTACCGCACGATCCGAAACCGGTTGGCCGACAGGGCCACCGGTGAGGGGCCGGTGACCACCGTCAACGACGTGGTGCTCGCGGTCGTGGCCGGGGCGCTGCGGTCGTGGTTGCTCGCCCGTGGTGAGCCGGTTCCCCCGGCGAGCATCGTCCGCGCCCTGGTGCCGATCAGCGTCAAGGTCGACAGCGCGGACGCCGCCCACGCCGGGGCGATCGGCAGTCGGGTCTCGTCGCTCCTGGTCGACCTGCCCACCGGCGAGGCCAGCCCCCTGATCCGGTTGTACCAGGTCAGCTATCAGACCCGGGCGCACCGTGAGGCCGGGCAGGCCGTCGATGCCCAGGCCATCGCGGGGATCGCGGGGTTCGCGCCGCCGACCCTGCACTCGCTCGGGGCACGGGTGGCCAGCGGACTCTCGCGGCACATGTTCAATCTGGTGGTGACCAACGTGCCCGGCCCCCAGGAGCCGCTGTACCTGGACGGTTCCCTGATGCTGGCCACCTACCCGGTGATCCCCCTGGCGCGGGGTCAGGCGTTGAGCATCGGCCTGACGTCCTACCGTGGGCGCGTGCACTACGGGCTGTACGGCGACCGCGAGGCCATGGCCGACCTGGATGTGTTGGCGCAGTGTCTGATCGATTCCCTTGCCGAGACCTTGGAGGCCGCGGGATGAGCCCGCAGAGTCCACCGACCCGAACCCGGGTCTACTTGCCGGCCACCCTGGCCACCCTGGCCACCGCCTACGTCTCCGGCGGGTTCGGGGCCGGCTGCGCCGCGCACGCGGTGACCGGTGCGGTGCGGGAGTGGTACATCGAGGGCGACCTCGAAGAGCTGGAGTACGCCGCCCTGAGTGAGGCGGCCGACGCCTCGCTGCGGCTGCTGGCAGGAGAGTTGGCCGCCGAGGCGCGCTACGAGTACCGCCGGGTGGTGATCGCCGCCGATGTCGCCGCCGAGTGCGTGCAGCCGGTGACGGATGCCTCGCCCGGTCGTGCTCGTTCGGCGATCCGGCTGTCGTGCACCGTGCCCCTGAGGGCGATGGTGAGCGTGCACGTCGACGAGGATGCCCCGGCGGTGCGGAGCGCCGTCGCCGATGCCATCGCGGCCCTGCCGGCCGCCGATGCCGGGGACGACGATGCCGCCTTCGTCCTGGATGAGGCGCGATCGCACGAATTGCTGTGGTTCGACGTCACGGAGATCCCCGACGTGATCTGATCGCCCGATCGGGTCTCGTCCTCAGGCCGAGCGCACCCGTGGCCGACGACACCAGGACAGGCCTGCCGTCCGGCAGCGCCCCTCGACGCGCGACGGGATGAGCGGCAGGTGCCGCGACGGGTGGTGACGGTGAGATGACCACATCCGAACACCTCGCTGCCCGGCTCCGTGCGTTCGAGTTGATCTGGGAGGTGCAGGACGCCGGCGCGCCGCCGCTCGACGAGCTGGATGCCCTGCTGGAGCGAGCGACCCAGGACGCGTGGAGCGATGTGCAGAGCGCCTGCCTGCTGGCTCGCCTGCTGCACGCCCGGTGGCAGGGCGGTGATGCTCCGTTCGTCGTCTGGGTCGACCGCCTCCATGCGGTGGCGGAGGAATCCGGCGACGATGCCATGCTGGCGGCGGCCCTGGCCTCGCGAGCGCTGGGGCGGTACACCACCGTCAGCGGCACCTCTGCCCTGGAGGCGGACGCCGAACTGGCTCGGGCGTTGGCCCTGCTGGACACCTGTGACAGTCCACCCCTGGAACGTGTCAATGCCCGCCTGCAGTGTGCCCTCGGGCTCTACGACCGTGGCCTCTGGGAACTGCAGGAGGAGCAGTACGCGCTCGCCGAGCACCTGCTGCCCGAGGTGGGCGACTCGCTGGTGGCGCCGGTGTTGATCTACAACCGGGCCTCGGTCAACCTGACCTGGGCCCTGGCGCTGCGCTGTGTGGACCCCTCGGCGCTGCCGGAGCAGCTCGGTCGGGCGCGCGAGGTCCTGCAGCAGGCGCTGGAGCTCGACACCATGCCGCACCTGTGGCGTCAGGAGGTCCGCTTCATGGGGCTGGTGATCCGTGCACTGGCCGGGGAGCCGGTCGCCGAGGCCGTCGAGGAGCTTCAGGAGACCGGCGTGGAGGGGCCGCTCGACGGCAACCTCCCGCTGGCGCTCGCCCTGGCTGTCGAGGAGGTGGGTCTCGATCGGGCGCTGGAGGCGGCCCGCGAGGCCTCGCAACGGCTGGACCGGTTGACTCTCCCGGCCGAATACGAGACGGCCTTGTGCCTGGCGGCGGAATGGGTGGCGCGCCGAGACGGCGTCCAGGACGGTCTGGTGTACGCACGTCATCTCGCGCAGGACCGGTGGCGGCATCGCGTCGCTGCGCTGGACGTCATGCGGGCGCGACTCGAGGCCGAACGGCGGCGGGAGGAGCATGATCAGCTGTTGCGTCAGGCGCATCTTGATCCTCTGACGGGTCTGGCCAACCGTCGTGGTCTCGCGCGGTACCTGGACTCCATGCTGCGTCGCGGGCAGGAGGAGGTGAGCGTGCTGGCAGTCGACCTGGACCTGTTCAAGCAGATCAACGACCGCTTCGGGCACGGCGTCGGGGACGAGGCGTTGGTCGAGGTGGCCCAGGCGCTGTCCGGCAGCGTTCGAGCGGAGGACCTCGCGTGTCGGCTGGGTGGTGACGAGTTCATGGTGGTGCTGGCCACGGCGAACCCCGACGCAGGGCGTCAGCGAGGGGAGCAGGTGCTGGGGAAGCTGGCCGCGCGCCCCTGGCAGGAGCGGCATCCGGACGTGCACATCTCGGTGAGCATCGGGATCGGCGCCGGCCGCCTGGACGACTGGGATGGAGTGCTGGCTCGCGCCGACGCCGCGCTCTACGTCGCCAAGGAGGGGGGCCGCGGCCGGGTGAGCGGCCCGCTGTCCGAGCCGTCCTCGCCCGCGGAATCCTCACTCGCGCAGTCAGTCCAGCGGTGAGACCCCCGCCGCCACGGCGACCGGATCGATGCCCATGGCGAGCAGCGTCTGGCGCACGGTGAGGTCGAAGAACTCTCGGCTGACCGTCAGCAGCGGTCGCGGCAGGTGTCCGAAGACCTCGGCCGAGAGCATGCCCAGGACGATGACCCAGAACTGCATCGCCAGCGCCGTGGCGCCGACGGGCAGGTCGGTGTTCTCCTTCTGTCCGACCTCCACCAGCGCCGGGCGCAGCGCGGCCGGCACGCTGTCATCCCCGGGGGGCTGCAGCAATCCTTGCTCCATCGCCCGCACCAACAGCCCGAGCAGCGCCGCCCCGGTGCGCATCGCCGCGGGCGTCTGCTCGTACACGGGCGGTTCGTAGCCCGGCACCACCGGCCCGTAGATCAGGGCGAACTCCTGCGGGTGCTCGAGTGCCCAGCGCCGGAAGGCGTGCACGCCGGCCAGGATCGCTGTCGAGGTCGGGTCGACCGGTGCGGCGGCGATCGCCTCTTCGACCGTCTCGCCGATCTGGTCGTAGGCGTCCACGATCAGTGCCGTGAGGATCGCATCGCGGCTGGGGAAGTAGCGGTAGAGCGCCGAGGGGGTCAATCCCATCGTGCGGGCGATCGCGCGCAGGTTGAGCGACGACGTGCCCTCGCGGGCCATCAGGTCGCGGGCGATCTGTTTGATCTCCTCGGCAGTGGCCTCGTGACGGCGTTGGCGGCGGCCACCCTCGGCGGGCGCCGACTCGGTCATGGACACCGTGCCACTCTAGTCACCGACCCGTTCTGTGAACATTGTTCGCTTCAGTGAATGTCAGTCTTGACAACCCTTCAAACCGAGAACATTGTTCTCGCATGACAACAACGTTCACCACGGTGTCCGGTGAGTCCGGGTCGAGCCGGTCGACGCCCCCCTCGCGCCTGGCCCGAGTGATCATCGGCCGCGCCCGGTGGGTCCTCGCCGCCTCGTTGCTCGCCGTCGTCCTCGCCGGGGCGCTGGGCGCCGGTGCGATCGGCAAGCTGCTGGGTGGCGGCTTCGAGGACCCGTCCAGCGAGTCCTCACGGGCCAATCGGGTGCTGGAGCAGAGCTTCGGGCAGCGGCCGGCGAATCTGGTGCTGCTGGTCACCGCGCCGGACGGCGTCGGCGTGGACGACGCAACCGTCGCCGCCGTGGGCCGGGACGTCGCGCGCCGGTTGGACGCCGTCGGCGACGTCGAGGTGTTGGCCTCGTACTGGGGAGCGCCGCCTGCGGTGGCCGCCGGGTTGCGCAGCACCGACGGGCACCGGGCCATGGTGGTGGCCCACGTCGAGGGCAGTGAGGACGCCGTGCTCGATCGCGCCCGACCGCTGCAGGAACAGTTCACCGGGCCGACGCCGCTGCCCGGCGGGGGCACCGTGCAGGTACAGACCGGTGGCCTGGCCCAGGCGAGTCTGGACATCAACAGCCAGGTGGCCACCGACCTCGCCCGTGCCGAACTGATCGCGATTCCGCTCACCGTGGTGATGCTGATCGTCGTGTTCGGGTCGGTGGTGTCCGGCCTCCTGCCGCTGCTCGTCGGCGGCATCGCGATCCTGGCCACCTTCGCCGTCCTGAGCGGCCTGGCCGAGTTCACCTCGGTGAGCATCTTCGCGCTCAACCTGACCACGGCCCTGGGCCTCGGTCTGGGCATCGACTACTCATTGCTCGTCGTCAACCGATTCCGTGAGGAGCTGGCCGCCGGGCACGCCGTGCCGGACGCCGTCGCGATCACGGTGCGTACCGCCGGCCGGACGGTGGCCTTCTCGGGCGCCACGATCGCGGTGGCCCTGGCGGCGCTGCTGGTCTTCCCGTTGTACTTCCTGCGGTCGTTCGCCTACGCGGGCATCGCCGTGGTGAGCATCGCCGCCCTGGCTGCCACCGTGACGTTGCCGGCCCTGCTGACCGTGCTGGGCCGCCGGGTGAACGCGCTGCCCGTCGGACGGCGCCGCGACCTCACCGTCGGAGGTGGGGCCTTCTGGCATCGCCTGGCGCAGTTCGTGATGCGCCGTCCGGTGGCCTCGGGCCTCCCCGTGATCGTCCTGCTGCTCACCTTGGGCCTGCCCTTCCTCGGGATCTCGTTCTCGGTTCCGGACGATCGCGCGATCCCGGCGCAGGTGTCGCAGGGACGTCAGGTGGGCGACATCCTGCGCACCGAGTTCGGTGGCCAGGACGACGTGGCGGTGTTCGCGGTCCTGCCCCAGGCCACCCCGGGCCAGGCGAGCGCCTTCGCCGACCGGCTGGCCGCCGTCCCGAACGTGGCGCGGGCTCACGCCGAGGGCCGCGTCGTCAAGGCCACCCTGGCCGTGGACCCGTTCGGGGCCGGCGGTGAGCGGGCAGTGCGCGACATCCGCGCCGTGGCGGCGGCGGACGCCGACCTGGGGGAGGTCTCGGTGGGCGGGCCCACCGCCGCGCTGGTCGACACCAAGACCACGATCGGCCACCGGCTGCCCTGGGCCGGCCTGCTGATCGGGCTGACCACCTTCGTGCTGTTGTTCGCCTTCACCGGCTCGGTGGTCTTGCCGTTGAAGGCGTTGGTGCTGAACGCGTTCACCATCGTCGCCGTGCTCGGCAGCATGGTCTGGGTGTTCCAGGACGGGCATCTCGCCGACCTGCTGGGCTTCACCCCGATGCCGCTGACCATCACCATGCCGCTGCTCATGTTCGCGGTGGCGTTCGGCCTCTCGATGGACTACGAGGTGTTCCTGCTCGGGCGGATCACCGAGTTGCACCAGGGCGGGGCCGACACGGCCGAGGCGGTCGCCGGGGGGCTGGCGCGCACCGGGCGCATCATCTCCACTGCGGCGGTGCTGTTGTCGATCACCCTGTTCGCGTTCGTGTCCAGCAAGGTGAGCTTCATCCAGATGTTCGGTCTGGGAACGGGCTTGGCGATCGTGCTCGACGCCACGCTGGTGCGCGGGGTCCTGATGCCCTCGATCATGCGCTTGATGGGATCGGTCAACTGGTGGGCGCCCGCCCCGCTGCGCAGGCTGCATGCCCGGTACGGGCTGCGGGAGGGAGGGTTGTGACGCCGACGGTCACGCAGGGTGAGCGATGTCGTGAAATCGACGACCGGACGATGGCTCGGGTGGCGAATGTGTCATGATCGGATCTCGTGAATCCGCTCCGGGTAACCCTGTCCTCGCTCGCCGTGTTGTTGCTCCCGCTGGCGTTGCTCGCGACGGGCGCCGCCCCCGCACAGGCGGCCACGTACCGTCTCGATCGCACCATCAGCGACACGCGGATCACCGAGTCCAGCGGTCTGGCCCGCAGCACCTGGTCGTCCTCGGTGCTGTGGACCCACAACGACAGCGGTGACCTCAACCGCATCTTCGCCATCGCCGCGGACGGCACCACGAAGGCGACCTACACCCTGGCCGGGGCGAACGCCAACGACTGGGAGGACATCGCCTCTGGTCCGGCCCACTCGCTGTGGGTGGCCGACACCGGCGACAACGATCGCGTCCGCAGCGCGGTCGCGATCTACAAGGTCACCGAACCGCAGACCCTGGCGACCGGCACCCTGGCGGCCACCAAGTACGTGCTGACCTACCCCGATGGCGCCCATGATGCCGAGGGGCTCATGGTCCACCCGGTCACGGGCCGGGTCTACCTGGTGAGCAAGCAGGCCACAGGTGCCGCCATCTACGTGGCGCCCGCCACGCTGAGCGCCAACACCGCCAATCTCCTGACCCGCGTCGCCGATGCCCCCGCCTACGTCACCGCTGCGGCGTTCGCACCCAACGGTGTCGGGTTCGTCCTGGTCGACTACTGGAAGGCCCACATCTACGCCGGACTGGGGGCGGCCCCGTCGTCCTTCGCCAAACCGTCTCTCTTCCAAGGGGAATCGGTCGAGGTCAGCGGCGATGGTCAGACCATCTACCTGGGCTCCGAGGGTGGCAACAGTCCGGTCTACGCCACGGCCTGGCCCTCGACGACGAGCCTGAACCTGACGCCCGGCAGCAGCTCGACCGCGGCCACGGGCACCTCCTTCACCGACGGCCAGGTCGCCACCACCTTCACCCTGCCGCGCACCACCAACCTCGGCGGCGGGGTCTACGCCGGGGCGTTGATGCGCGGCGCGGGATCGTCCACGGGCTACGCCGCGCGGGCGCGGTTCGCCGCCGACGGCTCGATCACCCTGTCGGTGACCCGCAACGTCGCCGGAGCGGCCGAGGCCCCCCTGGGCTCCTCGGCCGTGTTGCCGACGCGATTCGCCGCCGGGTCCGCGATCCGGGTCGAGTCGTCCGTGTCCGGCACCACTGCGGTGACCATCTCGGTGCGTGCGTACGCCGCCGGTGCCACCGTCCCGGCCTGGCAGCTCACGGTGACCGACTCCTCGGCGTCCCGGCTCACCACGGCGGCGGCACCCCGGGTCTGGGGGTACCTGTCCAGCAGCGCCGTCGGGGCGCTGGCCCTGCCCTACAGCGGGACCACGGTCACCGTCGTCCGCTGAACCCACGCTCGTGCCCGTGTCGGCTCACGCGTCGGGCTCAGGGTAGGTATGCCGTCCCCGTGACGGGTGCGTCGTCCATATGCCCTTGCGACGGCTATCGACCACCACCAGGGCGCCGAAGGCAGCGCCGAGTGCCCACCCTGCCCAGATCGGCAGGGCGAGGACGCTGGCCAGATAGACGAGGCTCGCCGGACAGCACCCGACGAATGCCACGAGCAGGTAGTGCCGGACGGCGAGGTCGAGTCGAGGTGGTGGCGCCCATTGCGGGCCGCCGTCCAACTGGGGTACTGCCCACCAGGTCGGGCTCAGGCGCCGCTTCTCGAGGGTCTTGAACAGGACGACTGCGGGGACGACGAGCAGGAACAGCAGCAGGGCCACCCAGTTCTGCGTGGCGCGGTACCCGAAGCCGAGTGAGGTGCGTACCTGACCATCGGGCAGCAGAAAGGCCACCAGGTGGCGGTCCCAGGTCAAGCCGATCACCTCACGGGTCCCCAGGTAGTGATCCAGCCGAGCGGACGTCGAGGTGTCGACCATGGCGTTGTCGTGCGGGCGACCCCCGGTGTCGATGGCGTAGTACTCGCCAGGGCCCTTGGCGTAGAACGAGACCAGCACGCCGACCCGAGGCGCCAGACAGTTCGTGGCGATCGACCCACCACAGATCGGAGCCGACTCCATGGCGTGCGCTCGGCGCACGGCGCCGGCGACCTGGATCCCGGCGGCGATCACCAACGCCACGGCCGGGATCAGCAGCATCGCTAGCAGCACCGGGCGAGTCCAGAACCCGGCCCGCCAGAACTGCCACGTGGTCATCCTTCCCCCTGGAAGGTCTCGAAATGCTCGGCGGTGAACGCCAGGCTCTCATGGCAGGCCCGAGATAGTGTCGGCGCTGCCTGCACCTGCGTGACCTCACCGAGGAGAACTCATGGACGCCGTGACCCGCGTTCCCGCCCCCGTCAACGAGCCCGTGCTGGACTACGCGCCGGGCTCCACCGAGCGGGCGGCAGCCGAGGCCGCGCTGAAGGACCTGGCCGCCACGCGGATCGACCTACCCATGGTGATCGGCGGCAAGCACGTCATGGGCGGCGGCCGCAAGGTGAACGTCGTCCAGCCGCACGCCCGCCGGCACGTGCTGGGCACCATGAAGATGGCCACCCAGAACGACGCCGCCGCGGCGATCGAGGCGGCCCGCGCCGCCGCCCCGGGGTGGCGCGCGCTCTCGTTCGACGACCGGGCCGCGGTGTTCCTCAAGGCGGCCGAGCTGCTCTCGGGGCCGTGGCGCCAGGTACTCAACGCGGCCACCATGCTGGGCCAGAGCAAGACGGTGTACCAGGCCGAGATCGACGCGGCCTGCGAGCTGATCGACTTCTGGCGGTTCAACGTCCACTTCGCGCAGCAGGTGCTCGACGAGCAGCCGATCGCGCACAGCAAGGGCATCTGGAACCGCACCGACTCGCGCCCGCTCGAGGGCTTCGTCTACGCCATCACGCCGTTCAACTTCACGGCGATCGGCGGCAACCTGCCGACCGCGCCGGCGTTGATGGGAAACACCGTGCTCTGGAAGCCGGCCCACACCCAGATGTTCGCCGCGCACTTCACCATGGCGATCCTCGAGGCCGCCGGCCTGCCGCCCGGCGTGATCAACCTCGTGACCGGAGACGGCCGGGCGGTCTCCGAGGTCGCATTGAACCACCGCGACCTGGCCGGCATCCACTTCACCGGTTCGACCCCGACGTTCCGGCTGTTGTGGCGCACCGTGGCCGAGAACCTCGACCGCTACCGCACGTACCCGCGCCTGGTCGGTGAGACCGGTGGCAAGGATTTCATCGTCGCCCACCCGAGCGCCGATCTCGACGTGTTGCGCACCGCCATGGTGCGGGGGGCCTTCGAGTACCAGGGCCAGAAGTGCTCGGCGGCCTCGCGTGCCTACGTGCCGCGTTCGCTGTGGAAGCGGCTGCGCGACGACCTGGCCGACACCGTGAACGGCCTGACCATGGGGCCGGTCACCGACCTGGGCAACTTCATGGGTGCGGTGATCGACGACAAGGCGTTCGCCGTCCACGCCGCGGCCATCGACCGGGCGCACGCGACGTCCGGGGTGACGGTGATCGCCGGGGGCCGCTACGACGACTCCGAGGGGTGGTTCGTGCGGCCCACGGTGACCGAGGTGGCCGACCCGACCGACGAGATGCTCACCACCGAGTACTTCGGCCCGATCCTGGCGGTGCACGTCTACCCGGACGGTCGCTACGACCGGATGCTGGCCCAGATGGAGTCGGTCGCCGAGTACGCGCTCACCGGTTCGATCATCGCCCAGGACCGGACGGCGATCGCGCAGGCCACCGAGACGCTGCGGTTCGCGGCCGGCAACTTCTACATCAACGACAAGCCGACCGGCGCCGTCGTGGGTCAGCAGCCGTTCGGCGGGGCCCGCGCCTCGGGTACCAATGACAAGGCGGGCGCCGCGCAGAACCTGCTGCGCTGGACCTCGACTCGCTCGATCAAGGAGACCTTCAACCCGCCGACGTCTCATGCCTACCCCCACATGGGCTGAGTAGGGTTGCCGTCCCGACCTACACATGGTTGTGTATGTGTATGTCGGTGATGGAGCGACGGCTCCAGCTGCTGCTCGATCAGGAGCGGTACGCGAGGGTCGAGGCCGAGGCCAAGCGATCGGGGCGAAGCGTGTCTGCGGTGATCAGGGCGGCGATCGACGTCTACTTCGAACCGGGCGCCTCGGCCCGTCAGGAGGCCGCCGCCCGGTTCCTGGCCTTCACCGAGAGTGCGGACGGCCCCGAGCCGGACTGGGCCGAGACCAAGAGGCTGCTCGAGTCCAACCCGAAGCTGGACGCCATTCGGTGAAGCACCTCTTCCTCGATACGGCGACCCTGCTCTACGCCACGGGTACGGATCATCCGCTGCGTCGACCGTGCCGTGACCTGCTCGCGGGTGCGGCGGCAGGCGAGCTCGAGCTCCACGTGAGTGTCGAGGCCGTCCAGGAGTACCTGTTCCATCGGATGCGCCGGGGTGACCGGCCCCGTGCCGTCGCCGAGGCCTTGCAGATCATGGAGGTGTGTCGCGTGCACGCTTTCGACGTGGCTGTCGCGCGCCGTGCGATCGACCTGGTGGCGACGTCGCCGTTGCGAGGCCGGGACGCCGTCCACGCGGCGACGGCCCTGACCGTGGGGTTCGAGACCATCGTGTCCCCGGACACTGACTTCGATCACGCCCCCGGACTGCTGCGCACTCCACCCCAGGACGCGCTCGGGCCGTGACGGGTCAGGCTCGCTCGGTCAGCCAGGCCCGTCCGGTGCGCTCCTCGACCCGGATGGCCCCCTTGATCGCCGGCTCGGCTGCCTTCTCGATCTTGCTGCCGATCAGTGGCACCGAGGCCCTGAGGTCGCCCTCGACCCGGTGCACCACGTCAGCGCCGTCCCGGCCGAGCCACAACGTCCCGGTCAGCCGCACCGGGGCGCCGAGGATCTCGACCACCACCTCGCCCGACCTCACGCCGTCCGGCCCCTCGGGCTGCCAGTCGTCGTGCTCACTCACCCGCACGGTGCCCCCGACGAAGCGTCGGACGAACTCGGGCACCGAGTCGCTGGGCAGGGTGCGCTCGGTGCTGATCCGGGCGCCGCCGTCCTCGAAGGTCGCCACGTCGACCTCGTAGGCCAGCGACCCGGCGGCGGCGCACTTGCGCTCCTGGAAAGCCCGATCGGTGAGCATGGTGAACACGGCGGCGGGATCGCTGTCCGGGTAGCGGATCTCGGCTGTCAGGCGCATGGTCGCGACTCTATAGCCGACGCTCACGAAGCTTCGTTCGCTTGCCGGGGACAGATGGGTAGAGTCGGCGCTGGCCGGGGGCAACGGTGCCCCCACCATGGAGGCGGAAGCATGACGGCCCACGCGGTGGCGCTGCAGGAGAACGAGCGGGCATCGATCATCGACCGGGCGGTCGAGGCCGCCGAGCGGCAGGGATCCCGAGAGTCTCAGCACGATCTGGTCACCTACCTGACGCGGTACTACCGGTACATGCCGGTGGAGGAGATGCGCTCTCGCGAGCCGGTGGATCTCGCCGGCGCGGCGCTGTCGCATCGGCAGGCAGCCGCCACGCGGCCGCAGGGCACGGCGATCGTGCGCACGTTCACCCCGACGGTCGAACACCACGGGTGGTCGGCCGGACACACGGTGATCGAGATCATCACCGACGACATGCCGTTCCTGGTCGACTCGGTGATCAGCGAGCTCAACCGGCTCGGGTGCGGCATCCATCTGATCGTGCACCCGCAGCTCGTGGTCCGCCGCACGGTGACCGGCGAGCTGATCGAGGTGCTCGACCTGGGGCCGGGCGAGTGGCACTCCGGCGATCACCCCCACGACAGCATGGTCGAGTCCTGGACCCACGTCGAGATCGACCGGCAGACCCTGCCCTCACGCCAAGAGGAGATCACCCGGGAACTGCGCCGGGTGCTCGAGGACGTCCGGGTGGCGGTCGAGGACTGGCCGATGATGATGACCCGGGTCAGCGGGATCATCACCGACCTGGCGGTCGACCCGCCGGTGGGGATCGACCAGAAGGAGGTGGCCGAGGCCCGCACCCTGTTGGCCTGGCTCGCCGAGGGCAACTTCACCTTCCTCGGCTACCGCGAGTACCGCCTGGCCGATGCCCACGAAGGGCAGGACGACGTGCTGGTCGCCGAGACCGGCACCGGTCTGGGCATCCTGCGTCACGACTCGACCACGAGCTCGGGCTACGACCGGCTGAGCGTCGCGGCCCGCGCCCGGGCCCGGGAGAAGACCCTGCTCGTCGTCACCAAGGCCAACTCGCGGGCCACGGTGCACCGCTCGGTCTATCTGGACTACATCGGCGTCAAGACCTTCGACGCCGCCGGTGAGGTGGTCGGCGAACGCCGGTTCCTCGGGTTGTTCGCCTCGAGTGCCTACACCGACAGCGTGCGGCGCATCCCGCTGGTCAACCGCAAGGTGGCCGAGGTGCTCGAACGCTCGGGCTTCGCCGAGGAGACCCACTCCGGCAAGGACCTGCTGCAGATCCTCGAGACCTATCCGCGCGACGAGCTGTTCGACATCTCCGTGGACGACCTGGGCACCATCTCGCGCGCCGTGATGGACATGCAGCAGCGCCGGCGGACCCGGTTGTTCCTGCGCAAGGACGTCTACGGCCGCTACATCTCCTGCCTGGTCTACCTGCCCCGTGATCGCTACACCACCAAGGTCCGACTCAAGATCGCCGAGGTGCTGACCACGGCGTTCCAGGCCAGCTCGGTCGACTTCACGGCCCGGGTCAGCGAGTCGGCGCTGGCCCGGCTGCACTTCGTCGTCCGCGTCGATCCCGGGGTCACCCTGCCGGACGTCGATGCCGCCGACCTCGAGGACAAGCTGGTCGAGGCCACCCGAGCCTGGGACGAGGACTTCGCCGACGCCCTGCAGTCCGAGACCGGTGAGGAGGAGGCCGCCAAGCTCCAGCGTGCCTGGAGTCAGGCCTTCCCCGAGGCCTACAAGGAGGACTTCGACGCCCGGGTCGCGGTGAGCGACCTGCGTCGGCTGGAGCAGCTGGCAGCCCAGGCCAACGCCGGCCCGGACGTCGAGGCGGCCCGTGCCAGGGCGCTGTCCATGAACCTGTACCAGCCGGTCGGCTGCGCCGGTGACGAGCGCCGGTTCAAGCTCTACCGGCTGGCGCCGCTGTCGCTGACCGAGGTGTTGCCGTACCTGTCCAACCTCGGCGTCGAGGTGGTCGACGAGCGGCCCTACGTCCTCGAGATGACCGGCCACGATCAGCGGGGCTACGTCTACGACTTCGGGCTGCGGTACGGCGGGGCGGTACCCGACCCGACGATCTCGCGGGATCTGTTCTGCGAGGCCTTCACGGCGGCCTGGGCCGGCCGGGCCGAGAGCGACGGCTTCGACCGGCTGGTACTCCTGGCCGGGTTGGGCTGGCGGGCCGTCGTGGTGATGCGGGCCTACGCCAAGTACCTGCGCCAGACCGGGACGACGTTCAGTCAGGACTACATCGAGCGGTGCCTGCGGGTGAACGTGCCCATCACGGTCACGCTGGTGGAGCTGTTCCGGGCACGCTTCGATCCCGACGCCTACCCCGAGGACGCCGCAGGCCACGCGGCTCGGCTCGCCGAGGGTGAGCGGCTGACCGCCAAGCTCACCGCTCTGCTGGACGGCGTGGCCAGCCTCGACCACGACCGCATCCTGCGGGCCATGCTCGGTTTGATCCGGGCCACGTTGCGGACCAACGCGTATCAGCACGATGCCACCGGCGGGTTCAAGGACTACGTCTCGTTCAAGTTCGACCCGAGCGCGGTGCCCGACCTGCCCGCGCCGCGGCCGGCATTCGAGATCTTCGTCTACTCCCCGAAGGTCGAGGGCGTACACCTGCGCTTCGGCAAGGTGGCCCGCGGCGGCCTGCGCTGGAGCGATCGTCCGGAGGACTTCCGCACCGAGATCCTGGGCCTGGTCAAGGCCCAGACGGTCAAGAACGCGGTGATCGTGCCCACCGGGGCCAAGGGCGGTTTCGTCGGCAAGCTGTTGCCCGACGCCGCCGTCGACCGGGAGGCCTGGCTGGCGGCCGGGATCGACTGCTACCGCACGTTCATCAGCGGGCTGCTCGACCTGACCGACAACCTGGCGGGCGGTGGCGTCGTGGCGCCCTCGCGCGTCGTCCGGCACGACGAGGACGACACCTACCTGGTGGTCGCCGCCGACAAGGGCACCGCGACGTTCTCCGACATCGCCAACGGGCTCGCCGCCGAGTACGGGTTCTGGTTGGGCGACGCCTTCGCCTCCGGCGGTTCGGTCGGCTACGACCACAAGGCGATGGGTATCACCGCCAAGGGTGCCTGGGAGAGCGTCAAGCGGCACTTCCGCGAGATGGGCCGCAACGTGCAGAGCGAGGAGTTCACCGTCGTCGGCATCGGCGACATGAGCGGCGACGTCTTCGGCAACGGCATGCTGCTCTCGCCGCACATCCGTCTGGTGGCCGCCTTCGACCACCGGCACGTCTTCCTCGACCCCGATCCGGACGCCGCGACCTCCTTCGCCGAGCGCACCCGGATGTTCGCCCTGCCGCGCTCGTCCTGGGCGGACTACGACGCCTCGCTGATCTCTGCCGGTGGCGGGGTCTACCCGCGCAGCGCGAAGTCGATCACGATCACCCCGCAGGTGGCCGAGCGACTCTCCCTGCCCGCCGGGGTGGAGTCGATGACCCCGGCCGAGCTGATCACGGCGATCCTCGAGGCGCCGGTCGATCTGCTCTGGAACGGGGGCATCGGCACCTACGTCAAGGCCGCCGGTCAGACTCACGCCGAGGTCGGCGACAAGGCCAACGACGCCATCCGGGTCAACGGGGCACAGCTGCGCTGCCGCGTGGTGGGCGAGGGCGGCAACCTCGGACTGACCCAGCTCGGCCGGGTGGAGGCGGCCCAGCACGGGGTGCGGATCAACACCGATGCGATCGACAACTCGGCCGGTGTGGACTGCTCCGACCACGAGGTCAACATCAAGATCCTGCTCGACCGCATCGTGGCCGCCGGTGACCTCACCGGCAAGCAGCGCAATCAACTGCTGGCCGAGATGACCGACGACGTCGGTCGGATGGTGCTGCGCGACAACTACGAGCAGAACGTGCTGCTGGGTAACGCCCGCAAGCAGTCCCACGGCATGCTCGGGGTACACCAGCGGTTCATGCGCTCACTCGAGACCCGGGGGTTGCTCAACCGCGAGCTCGAGTTCCTGCCCGACGACGCCGCGCTGGCGGTGCGGGCCGATTCCGGCGAGGGCCTGACCTCACCGGAGTTCTCGGTGCTGGTGGCCTACGCCAAGATCACCCTGACCGAGGACCTGATGGCCTCGGACCTGCTCGACGACCCGTGGTTCGAGGGCACGTTGCGCGACTACTTCCCGGGGCAACTGGTCTCGCGGTACGCCGCGAACCTGGCCGACCACCCGCTGCGGCGCGAGCTCATCACCACGTGCCTGGTCAACGAGATGGTCAACCGGGGCGGGATCACCTTCGCGTTCCGGTCCGAGGAAGAGACCGGGGCCGCCCCGCAACAGGTGGCACGGGCCTACACCGTCTGCCGGGAGATCTTCGGGCTGCGTGACTTCGTGGCCTCGGTGGAGGCGCTCGACAACCAGGTCTCGACCGAGGCCCAGACCGCGCTCTACCTGGCGTTCCGGCGGTTGCTCGACCGCGCCGTCCGGTGGTTCCTGCAGACCCGACCGGGTGTCATCGACGTCGGCGCAGAGATCGCCCGGTTCGCGCCGGTCGTCGCCGAGCTGGGCCCGAGAATGCCCGAGCTGGCCGTGGGGTCGGAGGCCGAACAACTGCAGGCGGACGCCGCCCAGTTCGTGCGGATGGGGATCCCGCAGGACCTGGCGGTGCAAGGTGCCGCGCTGCTGAACGAGTTCCAGTTGCTGGACATCACCGAGATCTCGACCCAGGTCGATGCCACGCCGGCCGAGGTGGCGCCGGTCTACACGGCGTTGTCCGACCGCTATGCCGTCGATGCCATGCTCACCCGGATCAGCCAGCTGCCCCGGGCCGATCGCTGGCAGGCCCTGGCCCGGGCGGCGCTGCGCTACGACCTCTACGCGGCGCTGGAGTCGCTGACGGTCGCGGTGCTCACCGCCTCACCGAATGCCCCGATGCCGCCGCACGAGCGGATCGCCGCCTGGGAGCGGGCGAACACCGCTGCCGTCGGGCGGGCGACGAACACCTTGGAGGAGGTGCGGCGGTTGGAGAAGGGCGACCTGGCATCGTTGTCGGTGGCGTTGCGGACCTTGCGTGGCGTCGTCCGGAGTACCGGATGAGCGAAACGGGGTCGATCGCGGTGCCGACGTTCCAGGAGTTGTTGCGCGCCACCGGTGATCTGGCCCCGCCGGACGTCGACTGGTTGCACCTGCTGGTCGGCGACTGGCAGCTGCTGTCGGACCTGTCCTTCGCCGACCTGGTGCTCTGGGTGCCGATGCAGTCCGGTCCGGACGCCGGCCGTTGGCTCGCCGTCGCGCAGTGCCGGCCGAGCACCGGGCCGACGTCGTTTCACGACGACCGCGTCGGCAAGATCGTCACGCGCACCGCGAATGCGTTGGTCGAGAACGCCTGGCAGACCGGGCGTCCGGCGCGCGATCGCGATCCGCAGTGGCTGGACGACGTGCCGGTGCGGCAGGAGGCCGTGCCGGTCGTGGCCCGCGGTCGCCGGCTCGCGGTGATGTCGCGCCACACCAACCTCGGCTCCTCGCGTACTCCCAGCCGGCTGGAACTGACCTACCTGCAATGTGCCGACGACCTGGTGCGGATGATCTCGGCGGGGGACTTCCCCTCCCTGGGCGCTCCGAGTGGGCCGCGCCGAGGGGCACCGCGCGTGGGTGACGGCCTGATCCGGCTGGACTCCGAGGGCCGGGTCGCCTACGCCAGTCCGAACGCCGTGTCGGCGCTGCACCGGCTCGGGTACGTCGGGGTGCTGGTCGACCGCTCCCTGGCCGAGGTGGTCACCCCGTTGCTGGACAGCACGGGGCCGGTGGACGAGTCACTGCCCTTGGTGCTCTCGGGTCGGGCGCCGTGGCGCAGCGACATCGAGACCCGGGGGGCGGCGTTGTCGATGCGGGCGATCCCGCTGACGGTCGCGGGGGAGCGGACGGCGGCGCTGGTGCTGGTGCGCGACGTCTCCGAACTGCGTCGTCGTGAACGGGAGTTGGTCAGCAAGGACGCGACCATCCGCGAGGTGCACCACCGGGTCAAGAACAACCTGCAGACCGTGGCGGCGCTGTTGCGGTTGCAGGCGCGGCGGTTGTCCTCACCGGACGGCAAGGCGGCACTGACCGAGGCGATGCGCCGGGTGAGCACCATCGCCATGGTGCACGAGACGCTGTCGACCGGCCTGGGCGAGACCGTCGACTTCGATCAGGTGGTCGACCGCACCGTGGCCCTGGCCGTCGAGTTGGCCGGCGCCGGTGGTGGGGTCTCGGTGCGCCGTGAGGGCAACTTCGGTGAGTTGGAGGCCGCCAACGCCACGCCGCTGGCCCTGGTGCTCACCGAACTGGTGACCAACGCGGTCGAGCACGGCCTGGCTCCCGGAGGGGGTGGCCAGGTGCGGATCATCGCCTTGCGCGAGGGGACCGCCGTGCGGGCCGTGGTCCGTGATGACGGATGCGGTCTGCCCGAGGGGTTCCGGCCGGGGCAGGACGGTCTGGGGACCCAGATCGTGCAGGCCCTGGTGGGCGGTGAGATGCGGGGCACCATCACCTGGAACAGCCCGAAGACCGGCGGCACCGAGGTGGTCGTCGATGTGACCGTGTCCAATCGGCCGATGACCGGGCGGGCCGGCACGGGCCGAACCGCTCCACGCGCAACAGAACGCCCCGGTCTTCGGCCGTGAGGCCGAGCCCGGGGCGTTCCGGTCGAGTAGGTGATACGGACAGGAGGTCGGATGCGTGGTACGCAGGTCACCCTGCGCGGCGAGCCCGAGCATTGCGTCGCTTGAGTGCGCGACGTTCATCCTCGGACAGACCGCCCCACACCCCGGCGTCCTGGCCCGTGTCGAGGGCCCAGCGAAGACAGGTGTCGAGCACGTCGCAGCGCCGGCACACCGCCTTTGCTTCTTCGATCTGCAGCAGTGCCGGCCCCGTGTTCCCGATCGGGAAGAACAGCTCGGGGTCCTCATCGAGGCATACTGCGCGATGCCGCCAGTCCATGAGGTGGTTCTCTCCTTCGCCCCGAGGGGCACTCGTAGTCGTGTCGGCGACCGGGGGGAATCCGGACGGAAGGGATCAATCCCTGCCGAAGGTGTGTGTGGGAATCGATGATTCCAGAGAGCAGTCCTGCGTGCCCCTGCTTTCGATAACGCTCAGCCTCACACGCTTGTGCCCGGCTTCACAAGGTTTCTGCACGTCAACAGACTCCTATGAAACCGTTATTGTTACCCAAGGTCACCTGTGTTCGTGTCCCTACTAACAGTAATAGTCGCTGGTGAGCACGACATCAACCATTCGGACCATTCGCTCCGGCAACCAACAGTGACCTTCAACTCACGTCAAGGGTCACCGTCCGTGATCGCAGTCCACTGATGGGTGCTCTTCACGGTGTGTACGGGTTCGATGCGTAGAGCAATGACGCTGTCAGGTGGCCGCCGGCATCCGTACGGCCACGCGGTGACGTCGAGCCGGGCGTCGTGCAGTGACCGTGGAGTGACGCGTGGAGTGACCCGTGGAGTGACCCGTGGAGTGACGCGTGCAGTGACGCGTGCAGTGAGATGCTGACGCTCATGCTTGCGCGTGTCGTGGCGGTCGCCGTCCTGATCGAAGCGGCGCTGGTCGGTGGCTTCGGGGTCTATCTCGCGGTGTCGAGCGTCACCAGTCAGGCCACCGAACTGCCCGCTGCCATCGTCATGGCCGTGTTCTTTCTCGTGGTGGCAGCCGCTTTGGTGGTCCTGGCACGAGCTCTGGTGGCCGGGCGGCGCTGGGCCCGCTCACCGATCCTGCTCTGGCAGGTGCTGCTCGGAGCCGTTGCCGCCGAGGCCTTGAGCATCCACCGACTGGTCGAGGTGGGCGTGTTGGCGCTGTGTCTGATCGCCGGCCTCGGGGTGCTGGCCCTGGTGCGTGACGGTGGCGAGCCGACGGCCTCCGATCACTGAGTCGTTCGGCTCACCACGGGCTCACGACAGGTCTTGCGGATTCAGCGAGCGACGCAGGGTGGCGAGGCTGCGGGCGATCAACCGGGAGACGTGCATCTGCGACAGGCCCACCTCGGCGGCGATCTGCGACTGCGACAGGTTACGGACGAAGCGCAGCACCAGGATCCGCCGTTCACGGGCCGGCAGGCCGGCCAGGAGTGGGCGCAGGGTGGCGCGCACCTCGACCGTGTCGTAGTCCTCTTCCACCATCGGTAGATCGAGCTCGACGCCCTCGGCCGAGGTGGGCATCGGCACGGTGGCGTAGACGGCGGCGGTCTCGAGCGCATCGAGCACCAGGTCGGGCTCGATGTCCAGGTGGGTGGCCAGCTCCTGGACCGTGGGCGAACGCCCCAGTCGCTGAGTGAGGACCTCACGGGCCTCACTGACTCGGCGGGCCAGGTCCTGCAACCGACGAGGCACGCGCAGCGCCCAGCCCCGGTCACGGAAGTGTCGTCGGATCTCGCCGAGAATCGTCGGGACGGCGAAGGCCGTGAAACTGCCGCGCTCGGGGTCGAACCGGTCGACGGCGTTCAGCAGGCCGATCGTGCCCACCTGCACCAGGTCGTCATAGGGCTCCCCGCGCCCGGTGAACCGGCGGGCCAGGTGATGCACCAGCGGCAGGTTCGCCTCGATCGCGGCATGACGGGCCGCAGGGCGAAACGGGTGGTCGAGCGGCACCTGAGCCAGGCGCAGCACCGTCTCCTCGGCCGATCCGGCGGGGGCGCTCGCAACCGCCGGCATGTCGCCGGCCAGCCGGCTGGAGCGACCTGCCACTACGCCCTCCGACCTCCGATGTGCGTCAACTGAATCCAGCTGCCGGACGGCGCCGAGCCGGTCTCGACCTCGCCCACCAGCGCCTTCAGCACCGACCAGGCGAAATTACCCCCCTCGGGCAGGACTCGTGCGGGACCGGACACGCGAACATGCAGTGAACGAGGTGAGACGGTGAAGATCGCATGCAGCTCCTCGCCGGGCTCGACCCGGTCGGACAGCAGCAGGACGCAGGCCTCGTCGACAGCGATGCGCATGTCCTCGATCTCGTCGAGGGTCAGGTCCAGCCGGGCGGCCAAGCCGGCGGTGGCGGTCCGGATCACTGCGAGATAGGCAGGATCTGCCGGCACTCGTAGGTCGACCGTGTCAGCCACGGTCGTGGTCCCGCCGTGAGTGGCCATCATCGTCATCGATCAGCCTTCCCCGTTCGTACCCGCGTGCCGTCGTCCGATCGGATGATCGCCGTATGGACATGCGACGTTACACCCTGTGGTCATTGTCCCTCATGCGAGCACGCTGCGGCCAGTCGCGGGACGCGCAACCTGAATCCGGGTGACGCGGCCGCGGACGGCCAGGATGCCCCGTCCGGCGGGCAGGGCAGCACACCCCCGCACGGCAGCGCCGACCGCCGCACCGTCGGCGCGGACCCGTGGGCCGAGCAGGACGCCGCACCGCGCCGTCCGTAGCTCGGCCAGGGCGCCGCGCAGGGCCATCGCGACCTCGGCCGCGGTGCCGGCCGCGACCACCTGCAGGGCGACCCGCGGCGGCTGACCGGTGGGCGGGGCGGCCGTCAGCAGGTGGTGGTGGGCCAGGTCCTCCAGGCCCGCCACGGCGTTCCACCCCGTGTCCAGCAGCAGGGTGGCCTCGCCCCCGGCGAGCTCGCGACGGATCACCTCGGTGAGCTCGCGGCGTCCGGTCACCGCGGTGACGCCGGCGGGTAGCGGCTGGTCCGACGGGGTGGGGGCGGCATAGATCACCTGCCGGCCCATGCCGAGGAGCATCGCCGCCAGGGTGGTCAGGGTGGTCGACCGGCCCGATCCCGGCGGTCCGCAGATCAGGGCGCCCGGGGCGTCCAGGGGAAGGCCGACCGGGGTGGCGTCGTCGCCGCCGAGGCCGAGTGGCACCACGCCGGTGGCCCCGAGCGTGACCCGCCCTGGATGGGCCAGGAGTGTTGTCAGGGTCAGCTGCTCGGGGAGTGGTTCCAGTCGCCCCGCCCGCGCTGCGCCGCCCTCATCCGTTGGGAGGCAACGGGATTCATCGGGCACCTCGGGTGGACTCGGCAGGGCCACCTGCACCTCGACCGCCTCGCCGTGGCGGATCAGCAGACCCCGCCCGGGGACGGCGCGCGGTGAGGCGGCACGGATGCCGGCGAGCACGGTGATGCCGGGGTCGGCGCTGGGCAGCAGCAGCCGGTCGGTGACCAGCGAGGCGATCGTGCCGGTCAGCAGCGCCCGCCCGCCCGTGATCGCCACCTGGAGTCCGGTGGCCGCACCCTGTCGGGCCAGCCGGAGCAGATCGTCCAGCAGCCGGCCGGAATCGACCGTGGCCCAGGACTGGGCGAGGTGGTCCCAATCGTCGATCAGCAGCACGGTGGGTTCGGCCGGCGACCGTTGACCGATGAGCTCCAGCAGCCGCGCCGCCCGGTCGGTGTCCTGGGCGTCCACCACCGTGCCGATCCTCGACCGCCCCGCCGGAGCGTGCGTCAGGTCGGCCCACCCGCCGCCGGCGTCGAGTACGTGGACCTGCAGCCCCCCGGCCCGAGGTGACCGGGCCACGGCGGCGGCCACGGTGCGCAGGGTCGTGGTGCGGCCCGAGCCCGGCCCACCGACGATGGCCAGGTGGCCGCGGGTGCCGTCCCAGGCCACGGGTTCCCGCCGCTGACGCGTCGGCAGGTCCGCCATCGCATAGGGCAGCCCCGACGGCGGGGGAGCCCCCTCGGTCGCCACGAGGTCTGCGAGGTCCGCGAGGGTCAGTCGTTCCGGCAACTCGGGCAGCCAGGGCGGTGGTGGCACGGTGCTGCCGAGAAGCCGGGCGCAGGCCTGTACGGCGGCCACCTGGCGGCGGCGATCATCGGCGGTCAGCCAGGCCAGCTGCACCTCGACCAGCTCGTCCGCGCCGTGGCGCACCAGCGCCCGGCCGGGGGTCCGGGTGGCCAGTCGGGCGGCGTCCGGGGCATCGATCACGTCCTGGGAGTCGGCGCGCTCGCGCACGCGAAGCGCCACCCGCAGAGCGGTATTGGCCCGGATCTCACCGTTGACCACCCCGGCCGGACGTTGCGTGGCGAGCACCAGGTGCACCCCGAGGCCACGGCCCACACCGGCCACCCGCACCAGGGCGGCCAAGAGGTCGGGCTGTTCCTCGGCGAGCACCCGGAACTCGTCGACCACGATCAGCAGCCGGGGCGAGGGCGGCGCCCCCGCGACCGACACGCGTTCTCGGCGCCGCAGTTCGGCGAACAGCGAGCTGATCGCCCGACGGGACGTCGCGGCGTCCAGGTCGGTGACGACCCCGGCCACGTGGGGCAGGCAGGCGAGCGCGCCGAAGGTGGCTCCTCCCTTGTAGTCCACCAGCAGGAAGCTGACCTGCTCGGGTGGGTGGAGGGTGGCGAGCGCGGTGACCCACGCGAGCAGCGCCTCGGACTTGCCGGCGCCGGTGGTGCCGGCCATCAGGGTGTGCGGGCCGTCGGCCACCAGACAGGGTGACCACACGCTGTTCCGGGTGCGTCCGACCGGTGCTGCCAGTCGGGCCGGCGGGCCGGGTCGGGCAGCGGCCGCGAGCCAGGCCGTGGCGATCTCGGCCGGGTCACGGGGGATCAGGTCGAGCAACCGCACCTGATCCGGAATCCGTTGCTGCTCCAGGAGTTCGGGGGTCCCGTCGCGCAGCTCGCTCAGGGCGTCGGCGAGCTGGTCGGCCCACTCGGCGTCGGGGAGATCGGCGAGCACCTGCTGCGGCGGGCTGCCGGCCCGACGCAGCCACGACGGTTCGCCGGGGACCTCGGCCAGCTCGACCGCGGCGACACAACCGCGCGGCAGGTCCTGCGTCCGGTCGGCCAGGACGATCACGTGATCCCCCTCGGGCAGGGGAGTGGGCAGAGCTTCCCCCGCGCCGAGCAGCCGCACGATGATCGGCGGGCAGCGGTCCCCGGCGGCGTGGGGCAGCCGGCGCAGCCAGGCCCAATCCGGCGTCCCGGGGTGGCAGCGCAGAGCGACCTCGACCGGTGAGCACAGCGTCGCCAGTTGGCCGAACAGGTTGCGTGCCAAGGCCTCTCGCGATCCGCGAGGTCCGCAGAGGCCGATCACCCGGGCCTGGGTCAGGTCGACGATGACGGGTACCTCGGTCAGCGCCGGGGCTCGGCAGGCGCCGGCGGACCGGACCGTGATCCCGGACGGCACGTCGCCGAGGCCGATTCGCACCTGGAGCAGGTCGGTGTGGTCGAGGCCGCGTTCCCACAACCGTGCCGCCGGCCCCTCGGCGAGCTGGGCCAGGTGGGCCGGATCCGGGTATCGGTGATGGCGCGAGACTGCCTGGTGGCCAAGGGCTTCGGCGACCTGATCGGCGACCGCCCGGCAGGCGTCGCGATGCCGGGACAGGGTGGTGCGGTGCTCACGGGCGCGTGAGCGCCGATCGAGACGGTGTTGGGCGAGCAGGGCCAGCGGCCCGATCACGGCGAAGGTGAGCATCAGGGGTTGGTGCCAGACCAGGGCGATCGGCACCAGGGCGATGGTGGTGACCAGGGCAGCCGCCCAGGGCAGCCGCCCGGCCGTGGGTTCGGCCGGCGCGGTGGGCTCGGTGACCTCCAACGTGCCGGACGCCGCGTCGTCCGGCAGCCGGGGTGCCCGGTGCACGACGCGGTGGCCGGCGGCGTCCGTGGTGATCGCCGCGACCGGCTCGGTGCCGGAGCGCAGCGCGAGTCGTGACCCGCCGACCGCGAGCACGGCAGCCGGTGACCAGGTCTGCGGCTGGGCGCCGACGACCCGAGGTGGCGCGCCCGGGCCGATCAGCCGGGTGCCGTTGGCCGAGCCGAGGTCGCGCACCGACAGCGGCGGGGTCAGGGTGAGCTCGGCATGGCGGCGCGAGACCCCGGGATCGTCCAGGCGCAGCAGGCACGTCGGGTCGCGCCCGATCAGCGCGACGTCCGGCTCGGCGGCTCGGGGCAGCGGCGTGCGGCGCCCGGCCCCTGTGCCCGCCACGACGTGCACCTGCCACTGTTCCGCCGGGGAGGTCACGCCCGGCAGTCTGCGGCTCGGCGGGCACAGCTCGCAGCGCACCTGTGGACAACCATGCCTTGCTGTGGAAAAGCCTGTGGGTAATCCGGATGCGGCACGATGAACCGGTGCCGTCCCCCGCGTCCGTCCCCCTGACCGCTCACACCGTTCACGCCGCATCGCTGCCCGACCTGCTCGCCGGTCTCGACCCGACCTCACCCGACGAGGTCTTCGAGGCCTTCGCGGGCTGGGTGAGCGAGCTCGGACTGACCCTCTACCCGGCCCAGGAAGAGGCACTCATCGAGCTGGTCAGCGGCTCGAACGTGATCCTCGCGACGCCCACCGGGTCGGGCAAGTCCCTGGTGGCCCTCGGTGCCCACGCGGCAGCGCTGGCCGCCGGACGCCGCTCGGTCTACACCGCCCCCATCAAGGCGCTGGTCTCGGAGAAGTTCTTCGCGTTGTGTGAGGCCTTCGGCGCCGAGCGGGTCGGCATGCTCACCGGGGACGCCGCGGTCAACGCCGACGCCCCGATCATCTGCTGCACCGCCGAGGTACTGGCCAACCAGGCGTTGCGCGAGGGGGCTCGCGCCGATGTCGGGGTGGTGAT
Source organism: Kineosporiaceae bacterium (assembly GCA_016713225.1). Taxonomy (NCBI): domain Bacteria; kingdom Bacillati; phylum Actinomycetota; class Actinomycetes; order Kineosporiales; family Kineosporiaceae; species Kineosporiaceae bacterium. Next base: position 331,149 of record JADJPO010000004.1, on the reverse strand, counting down.
CATGGACGAGTTCCACTTCTACGCCGAGCCCGATCGCGGCTGGGCCTGGCAGGTGCCGATCGTCGAGCTGCCGCGGGCGCAGTTCCTGCTGATGTCGGCCACGCTCGGCGATGTGTCGTTCTTTCGCGACGACCTGACCCGGCGCACCGGGCGGTCCACCGCGGTGATCGACTCCGGCGAGCGACCGGTGCCGCTGACCTTCGAATACGCCGTCACGCCGGTGCACGAGACGATCGAGGAGTTGCTGACCACCGACCGTGCCCCGGTGTACGTCGTCCACTTCACCCAGGCCGCCGCGCTCGAGCGCGCCCAGGCATTGACCAGCATCGCCGTGGCGAGCCGCGCCGTCCGGGACCAGATCGGCCGCGAGATCGCCGGGTTCCGCTTCGCGGCGGGCTTCGGCCACACCCTGAACCGGTTGGTGCGCCACGGGATCGGGGTGCACCACGCGGGCATGTTGCCGCGATACCGGCGCCTGGTCGAGCAGCTCGCGCAGGCCGGGTTGCTGCGCGTCATCTGCGGCACCGACACCCTCGGGGTGGGCATCAACGTGCCGATCCGCACCGTGCTGCTCACCGGGTTGGTGAAGTTCGACGGCCGCCGGATGCGCCAGCTGAGCGCGCGCGAGTTCCACCAGATCGCCGGTCGCGCCGGGCGGGCCGGGTTCGACACCGCGGGCACGGTCGTCGTGCAGGCGCCCGATCACGAGGTCGAGAACGAGCGGTTGCTGGCCCGGGCGGGCGACGACGAGCGCAAGAAGAAGCGCATCGTGCGCAAGAAGGCGCCGCCCGGGCAGGTTTCCTGGACCCGCGCCACCTTCGAGCGGTTGGAGTCCGCCTCGCCCGAGACCCTCGGCTCGTCCTTTGCCGTGACCCACGCCATGATGCTCAATCTGTTGGCTCGCCCGGGTGATCCCGTGGCCGCCGCCCGGCATCTGCTGGAGGACAATCACGAGCCGCGTGCGGCGCAGATCCGCCACGTGATCTCGGCGGTGGCGATCTACCGGGCGCTGGTCACGGCCGGGGTGGTCGAGCGGCTCGACCCGCCGGACGCCGGGGGGCGCCACGTGCGCCTGACCGTCGATCTGCAGGGCGACTTCGCCCTGAACCAGCCGTTGTCGCCGTTCGCGCTGGCTGCTCTGGATGTGCTGGACCCGGATTCACCGACGTTCGCCCTGGACGCGGTCTCGGTGATCGAGTCGACCCTCGAGAACCCGCGCCAGGTGTTGCTGGCCCAGCGCCACCTGGCGCGCGGCGAGGCGGTGGCGCAGATGAAGGCCGACGGCATCGAGTACGAGGAGCGCATGGAGCTGCTCGAGTCGGTGACCCACCCCGAGCCGCTGGCCGAGCTGCTGCGCGCCACCTACGAGATCTACCGCGGTGGTCACCCGTGGGTGGCCGATCACGAGCTGGCGCCCAAATCGGTGGTGCGCGACATGTACGAGCGGGCGATGTCGTTCAGCGAGTACGTCCGGTTCTACAACCTGGCCCGCGCCGAGGGGTCGGTGCTGCGCTACCTGGCCGATGCGTATCGGGCGTTGCGCCAGACGGTCCCCGAGCCGATGCGCACCGAGGAACTCACTGACCTGACCGAGTGGCTGGGTGAGTTGGTGCGCCAAACCGACTCCAGCCTGCTGGAGGAATGGCAGGCGCTGCTCGAGCCGAGCGAAGCACCGGCCGGTGCGGTGCGTCGTCCGGGGCGCGACGACGAGCCGCCGCCCCTGACGGCGAACCTGCGTGCCTTCCGGGTTCTGGTGCGCAACGCGATGTTCCGCCGGGTCGAGCTGGCCGCGCGCGGCCGGTGGGAGGAGCTGGCCGAACTGGACGGCGCCGCCGGCTGGGACCTGGACGCCTGGGCCGACGCGATCGAGGACTACGAGGACGTGCACGGTGAGCTGAGCACGGGTGCCGACGCCCGCGGGCCGCACCTGCTCGTCGTGCGTGAGGTCGTGGACAGCGGAGGCAGCGGGAGCAGGGTGTGGTCGGTGCGCCAGATCTTCGACGATCCGGACGGCGATCACGACTGGGGGATCACCGCCGAGGTCGACCTGGACGCCAGCGACGAGGCCGGCGCCGCGGTGATCACGGTGACCGGGGTGGGCGAACTACCCCTCGTCTGACCGCCCCCACCCACCCGCCCCTCCTCGGTGATCATGCAATCCGTGCACGTTTCGTGCACGGATTGCATGATCACCGAGGGTCAGCGGTGGCGCGAGTGCCAGGCGAGCACTTCACGCTCGAGCCGGTCGCGGTCGCCGTCCGCGATCCTGATGAAGTGCAGCGCCGCCTCGCCGCGTCCCTCGTCGACCCGCACCACCTCGCTGGACAGCCGCAGGTTCTCGCCGCGGCTGTCGGTGACCACGGACTCGAGCAGGTCGCCGGGCTGTAGTGAGTGACCCTCGGGCAGACGGACCCGACACCCGGTGGCGGACAGGTCGAGGGTCTGGGTGCCCCGGGCCGGGCCGTCCGTGCTCAACAGCAGGATCGGGCGCACCAGGCGGGCGCGCACGGCCTGCCGTCGGGCCTCGACCGCCAATCCGGTGACACCGATCAGTTCGATCTCGTCGGGCCGTCCGCCCACCGGCTGGGCCAGACCTCGGACGACGATCAGCGCCTCGGGTGCGCGCAGTCGGACCCAGACCTGGGTGCCGAGCAGTTCGGTGACCGACCCGAGGTTGATCCGCACCCGGATGGTCACCACGATGCCGCCGCCGGGCGACCACACCGTCACCTCCCCGGCGACCGGTTCGATCCCGTCGACCGGCACGATGACCGCCGGTGCCCCGATCCTCGGCGCGGGCATCGACCCCGGGAGCAGGGCGTGGGTTGAGTCCAGGTCATGGCTGACCAGCGGTGCCACGGACGTCCTCCAGAGGATGGGAATCACTAACAGTACATTGTTAATTGCTCAGAGTATTCTTGTCGCATCGAAACGTGGCTGGGCATCGACTCGTCCCCCGCTTGTCGAGCGATCGGCCGAATGGCCGATCCATCTCTCGGGTGTTCGACGGATCACCCTCGGGGCTTTGGACGATATTCGTCACAGCTCGGCGGTAATCGGGGCGAATCGGTGGGCTTGAACTCGAGTCATCACTACGATCCGTGATCTCAGAACTCCTAGGAGTGCTGACGTCGGTGGTCTTCCGGCCATCGACGTACGAGCAAGCAACAGGTGTGGGAGCAGCAGGCACGACTCTCGGGGTACGGCCCACGCCGAGGATGGGATCGACGATGACCCCTGTGGTGCCCTCCGCGCGGGCGGGCGACCGACATGGCCAGTTCTCACGGGCAGGGACGAGCACGACGGTGGCCCTGCGGGCGCCGGCGCTCGACCTGGCCCTGCGACCCGAGTCACCGCCGCCCTCGCCCGACCACCTCCTGCCCAACCTGCTGCTCGCCGGCGTGACCCATGCCGGGGCCAGCGCCCTGGGCCGCTCGCTGGGCCGCCACCCCGACGTCAAGCTGCCCGTGGTGCAGCGACTCGACCACTACAGCCCGCTGCGCTTCGGTCAACCGATCCAGGCGACCCTGGCCGACTACGACCGGCACTTCGCCACCTGGCGTGGGCAGCGCTACCGGCTGGAGCGCTCGCCGGTGTACTTCGACGGCGGCCAGGAACTGGTGGACGCCGTCGCCCGGGACCTGCCCGAGGTCCGGGTCCTGATCCTGTTGCGTGACCCGGTGCAACGGTTGTGGACCAGTTATCAGGACAAGGTCGCCCGGGGCCGGCTACCCGGCGCGATGACGTACGAGACCTACGTCGAACATTGTCTGGCGCTGCGGGTCAACGAAGCCGACCGGTTCGAGGGCAACCGCTACTTCCGCACCCTGTCCTCCGGCCTCTACGTCGACCACCTCGATCGGTGGCTGACCGCCTTCGGTGACCGGGTGCGGGTGGTCTTCGCCGAGGACCTGGACCGCACACCGCGGGCGGCCATGGCCGGGATGTTCACCTGGCTCGGCCTGGATCCGGACACCGCCCGTCCGCGGGAGCGCGGCGCCAGCGCCGTCGGGCTGGACGGTCGCGAACCGTCGTGGCTGCAGAGTTTCGGTTCGGACGACGGCCGCCGTCGCCGTCCGAGTCTGGCCGGCACCGCGGATCTGGTGCGCCGGGTTGCCCGGGGCCGGTTGCCGCGCCAGGCCGACCGGCTGCGGGGGCGGTTGGATCAGTTCTACGCGGGGTCGAATCGGCGGTTGGCCGACCGGTTGCGCGAGGCCGGGTACACCGACCTGCCGGGCTGGCTCGACACGGTGGCGTGATCCGAGGCCACACCGAGCGCGCCGACCCCGTACGTTTGCGGTGTGTCCGTCGACTTCCCCGCCGCCCTGCGTGACCTGCGTACGACCCTGAACTCGATCCTCGAGGTCAGCGACCTCGACGGGTTGCGCGCCCGCATCGCCGACCTGAACGAGCAGGCCGCCGCCCCCGATCTGTGGGACGACCCCGAGAAGGCCCAGCAGGTGACCAGTTCGCTGTCACACCTGCAGGCCGAGCTCGACCGGTTGACCCGGATGACCTCGCGGGTGGACGACCTCGAGGTGCTGGTGCAGATGGCCGAGGAAGCTGGTGACGGGGGCGAGGCCGCCGACGCTTTCGCCGAGGCGGAGGCCGAACTGGTCGAGGTGACCAAGGCGCTCGGCGAGCTCGAGGTGCGCACCCTGCTGTCGGGGGAGTACGACAACCGCGAGGCGCTGATCACGATCCGCTCCGAGGCCGGTGGCGTCGATGCCGCGGACTTCGCCGAGATGCTGATGCGGATGTACCTGCGCTGGGCGGAGCGGCACGGCCACAAGACCGAGGTCTATGACACCTCCTACGCCGAGGAGGCCGGCATCAAGTCGGCCACCTTCAAGGTCTCCGCGCCCTACGCCTACGGCACCCTGTCGGTCGAGCAGGGCACCCACCGGCTGGTGCGGATCAGTCCGTTCGACAACCAGGGACGCCGCCAGACCTCCTTCGCGGGGGTCGAGGTGCTGCCCGTGGTGGCCGAGACCGACCACATCGAGATCCCGGAGAACGACATCCGGATCGACGTCTACCGCTCCTCGGGTCCTGGTGGGCAGAGCGTCAACACCACCGACTCCGCCGTCCGGCTCACTCACCTGCCGACCGGTGTCGTGGTGACCTGCCAGAACGAGAAGAGCCAGCTGCAGAACAAGGCCGCCGCGATGCGGGTGTTGCAGGCCAAGCTGCTCGAGCGCGCCCGGCAGGAACGTCAGGCCGAGCTCGACTCGCTCAAGGGCGACGGTGGCTCGAGCTGGGGCAACCAGATGCGCTCGTACGTGCTGCACCCGTACCAGATGGTCAAGGACCTGCGCACCGAGTACGAGGTCGGCAACCCGACCGCGGTGTTCGACGGCGACATCGACGAGTTCCTGGAGTCGGGCATCCGCTGGCGCCGCACCAGCGAGCAGAACTGACCCCCGTGATCATGCAATCCGTGCACGAAACGTGCACGGATTGCATGATCACGGGGGTGGGCGTCGGTGGGGGGCGCAGTCAGTGGAGGCCGGCGTCGGCCAGGAGGTCGGCGGTGAGCCGGTCGAGGTCGCACACCTCCTCGGGGAGGCCGCGACCGAGGAACCACGCGGCGACGTTCGCGACGTCCCGGGCGAGGTAGTCGGCGCCTCGAGGGTTGGCCACCACGTCGACCGCCTGGGGCAGGTCGATGAGGACCAGCGATCCCCGGTGCACCAACACGTTGTAGGCCGACAGGTCGCCGTGGGCCAGGCCCTCGAGGGCCAGCGTGCCCAGCGCACCGAGCATCTGGTGCCACAGGTCGAGCAGCTCGGCCGGTTCGGGGCGCAGCTGGGCCAGTCGGGGCGCCGCGGTGCCGTCGTCGTCCCCGATGAACTCCATCATCAGTTCGCGGTCGCGCAGCTGCACCGGGTAGGGCACCAGGGCGCGCGCCGTCCCGGGCTGGCCGTTGGTGAGCTGCCACAGGTGAGCCAGGACGCCGAACTCGGCCGCCGCCCACTGCGCCGCGATCAGTTCGCGGCCGAAGTCCGTGCGCCGGGCCATGGCGCGTGTCTCGCGGGAGCGGCGCACGCGGCGTCCCTCGAGGTAGGAGGCGTCACGGTGGAACAGGCGGTGCTCGGCGGTGCGATAGCGCTTGGCGGCCAGCAGGACGCTGCGCTCGCTCGCGTCGTCCGGGGTCTCGGTGCGCTCGACCAGGAAGACGTCGGCTTCCTTGCCGGTCTTGAGGATGCCGCGTTCGGTGTCCACCGCGCCGAGCGCGGTGATCACCCAGTCGGGGAAGGGTTCCGGCCCGTGTTGAGCGGCACCCCAGCTGGACCAGCTGGGTTCGTCGTACGGGTCGGGGTGGCAGGGGTCATCGGTCGGGCGGGGACGGGTCAACGCGAACTCCGGTGAGAGCGGGAACGGGACGGTGGGTGGCGACCTCGGCAGCGACGGTCATCACGTTCTCCTCTCCTCGGGTGTGACGTCTCAGCCTGGACCCGGTCGGCCCGCGGTGGCAACGGATTTCCCGCAGGACGAGGCGGTGTCCGCGGGCGCGGCGAGTTATCGGACGCCGGGGGGGCGTGTCTAGACTCCTGAGCACGATGTACCCCTGACCGCGGTGTGCCCATCGGCGCATCGGAATGGACCGTCGACCGAGGACGCCCAGCCTGTGATCCGTTTCGAGAATGTCACCAAGATCTACGACAGCGCCTCGGCGCTGTCCGGCGGGTCGCGGGCCATGCGGGCCAGCGCTCGCCGTCGGGGCGGGGGCCAGGCGCAGCACACCGCCCTGGACGACGTCAGCCTCGAGGTGGCCAAGGGCGAGTTCGTCTTCCTGGTGGGTTCCTCGGGGTCGGGCAAGTCGACCTTCCTGCGTCTGGTGCTGCGCGAGGAGCGCGCCACCAAGGGCCTGGTGCACGTGGCCGGCAAGGACGTCGCACGTCTGGCCAGCTGGAAGGTCCCGACGCTGCGGCGTCAGATCGGCGTGGTGTTCCAGGACTTCCGCCTGCTGCCCAACAAGACCGTGTTCGAGAACGTCGCCTTCGCGCTGCAGGTGATCGGCAAGCCGCGTCACGCCATCGCCCACACCGTGCCCGAGGTGCTCGACCTGGTCGGGCTGGGTGGCAAGGAACAGCGCTTCCCGCACGAGCTGTCCGGTGGTGAGCAGCAGCGGGTGGCGATCGCGCGGGCCTTCGTCAACCGGCCCTCGATCCTGTTGGCCGACGAACCGACGGGCAACCTCGACCCCACCACCAGCGTCGGCATCATGCGGTTGCTCGACCGGATCAATCGCACCGGCACCACGATCGTGATGGCCACCCACGACGACGAGATCGTCGACCAGATGCGCAAGCGGGTGTGCGAGCTGGACGCCGGCAAGCTGGTTCGTGACCAGGACCGTGGCGTCTACGGGTACGCGCGATGAGATTTCAGTTCATCCTCAGCGAGATCGGGATCGGTCTGCGTCGCAACCTCACCATGACCCTGTCGCTGATCCTGGTGACCACGGTGTCGCTGCTGCTGTTCGGGGTGGGGGTGCTCACCCAGAAGCAGGTCGGTCTGATGAAGAACTACTGGGACGACCGGGTCCAGGTCTCGATCTTCCTGTGCACCAAGGACTCCGACAAGACCACCTGCGCCAGCGGTGAGGTGACCCAGGCCCAGCGCGACCAGATCCGGGCCGAGCTGTCCTCGGCGCAGCTGGCGCCCTACGTCGATGCGGTGTTCTACGAGTCCAAGCAGGAGGCCTACACCCGGTTCAAGGAGCAGTACAAGGACTCCGTCCTCTCGGACAACCTGACCGCCGACCAGATGCCGGAGTCGTTCCGGGTCAAGTTGAAGGATCCCAAGAAGTACGCGGTGGTCTCGCAGGCGTTCCGCGACCTGCCCGGCGTGGACGACGTCGAGGATCAGAACCGCGTGATCGACAAGTTGTTCGCCCTGTTCGGTGGCTTGAAGTGGTCGGCCTGGGCGGTGGCCGCGCTCACGTTGCTGTCGAGTGTGCTGCTGGTGGCCACCACGATCCGCTTGACCGCCTTCACGCGACGGCGTGAGACCTCGATCATGCGCCTGGTCGGGGCGTCGAACCTCGTCATCCAGCTGCCGTTCGTGTTGGAGAGCCTGATCGCCGCCATGGCGGGGGCGTTGGCCGCCTCGGTGATCCTGGCGTTGTTCACCCGGATCGCCATCCAAGGCTGGCTCGCCGAGCAGGTGAAGTTCATCAACAGCTGGGTCGGGGTGAGCGACGCCTTGTGGGTGGCGCCCTGGCTGTTCCTGATCGGAATGCTGATCGCGGGCGTGTCGTCCTTCCTCTCCCTGCGTCGATACCTCAAGGTGTAGACACCTCGACCTCTAGTCGAGGTTGAGGTGTCGTTCCACCGGGGGGTGGTGCGTGCCTGTGGTGGACTCGGGAGCAGGCGATGGCATCGAGGTTCGGACGACGCGCACTGGCGTCCGTGGGCGCCGCGGCGCTGTTCGTCGTCCCGGGCCTGACCTGCGCCGGGATGGGGCCGGTGGGCGCGGCGCAGGCTGCCTCCCATCCGTTGGCCGACGACATCGACCAGCGCAAGAAGGACGTCGACTCGGCGATCGCCGACCTGCGGGAATCCCTCGAGGGCGCCAACGCCGACTTCGTCGAGGCTGCGATCGCGTTGAAGCGAGCCGAGCAGAACCTCGTCGTGGCGCGGGCCAGCCTGGCCACGGCACAGGGCCGACTGGCTCAGGCCACCGCGCAGGACGCACACCTGGCCGCCCAGCTCGAGGTGGCCCGCGCCGAGGAGGGCAAGGCCGAACGTGACCTGCAGGCCCAGGCCACCGCGGAGGACGAGACCCGCAAGGCCCTGGGCGACATCGCCCGGCAGGCGTACGTGGGCAGCGACATCAACGGGCTGTCCATCCTGTTGCAGGCCGACAGCCCCGAGCACCTCAGTGAGCGTCTCGCCTATGCGGGAGCCGCGTTGCGGGCACAGAACGGTGCCATCGACCGGCTCGCGGTGCAGCAAGCCGAGATGCGGGCCCGCGGCAGCCGGCTGGCCGCCGTCCGGGCCCAGATCGCCGAGCTGAAGCGCCAGTCCACCCTCGTGGTCGCGGCGCGCCGCGCGGCCGAACAGCAGGCGGCCACCGCCGAGGCCGAGGTCACCACCCTGGTGGCCACCCAGCAGGGCGCGGTGACCACGATCCAGGGCAAGATCGCCGCCGAGAAGAAGCGGCTGGACGAGCTGGCCGCCGAGCAGTCCAAACTCCGGGCGATCCTGGCCGAGCGGGCGCGCAAGGCCCGCGAGGCGGCTCGCAAGCGCGCCCGTCAGGGTGGCGGTGGAGGCGGCGACAGCGGAGGTCAGCGGGCGTCCAACGGATTCTTCGGGTACCCGAGTTCGGGCCGGATCAGCTCCGGTTTCGGCATGCGCTACCACCCGATCCTGCACTACTCCCGGATGCACACCGGAACCGACTTCGCGGCCGGCTGCGGCACCGCGGTGTACGCGGCGGCGGACGGCGAGATCATCTCGGCGGGCTGGGCCGGGGGGTACGGCAACCGGGTCATCATCGACCACGGCTTGGTCAACGGCGCCGACCTGGCCACCACCTACAACCACCTGTCGCGCATCGTGCGGGGAGGCGGCTCGGTGAGCCGAGGCCAGGTCATCGGGTACGTGGGTACCACCGGCTTGTCGACCGGGTGTCACCTGCACTTCGAGGCCCTGGTGGACGGCAACTACGCCAACCCGATGCGCTGGCTCTGAGGCGCCTCACCCCTGCCTACACTGGTCGGATGCCTCGTGAAACCGGCCGCAAGGTGGTGGCCTCGAATCGCAAGGCCCGCCACGACTATCACATCGACGATGTGGTCGAGGCCGGGCTGGTGCTGACCGGTACCGAGGTCAAGGCATTGCGGGCGGGGCGGGCGTCGCTGGTCGACGGGTTCGTCTCGATCGACGACGGCGAGGCCTGGCTGCAGTCCGTGCACATCCCGGAGTACTCGCAGGGCACCTGGACCAATCACGCCCCGCGGCGCAAGCGCAAGCTGCTCATGCACCGCACCGAGATCGACAAGCTCGAGGCGGCGCTGCGCGAGAAGGGGCACACCATCGTGCCGCTGCAGCTGTACTTCTCCGACGGCCGGGCCAAGGTCGAGATCGCCCTGGCCCGAGGCAAGAAGGAGTACGACAAGCGGCACGCCCTGCGCGAGCGGCAGGACAAGCGCGAGGTCGACCGCGCCGTCCAGGCTCACAAGCACCGCTGAGTCTCGGATACCGCTGAGTCTCAGAGGGGGGACGGCCTGCCGAAGTGCCAGCCCTGGCCACGGTCGCAACCCATCAGGCGCAACATCTCGGCCTGTTCGGCGGTCTCGACGCCCTCGGCGGTGACCGTCATGCCGTGGGCATGGGCCAGTTTGATGATCGCCGACACCACGGCATCGGGCCGCTTGCCGGTGCCCAGCCGCGACACGAACGACCGGTCGATCTTGAGGAAGTCCAGGTTGAAGGCGTCCAGGTAGGCCAGCGCCGAGTAGCCGGTGCCGAAGTCGTCGATGCCCACCGTCATGCCCTCGTCCTGCAGCTCGCGCAGCTGGGCGGCGCGGGGGCTGCCGGCGTCCAGCAGGCTCGACTCGGTCACCTCGATCAACAGCCGCTGGGCGTCGACCCGGTGGCGGCGCAGGGCCGCGCGCATCCGGGCACGCCACTCGGCGTGGTCGAGCGTGCGGGGTGAGACGTTGACCGCGATCCGCTGCAGCCGCGGGTCGTCGGACGTGCTGGCCAGGGCAGCGATGGCGAGTTCGCAGATCCGGCTGTCGATCTCGATCACCAGGCCGGTCTCCTCGGCGGCCGTGATGAACACGTCCGGGGTGAGCAGACCGAGCTCGGGGTGTTCCATGCGGGCCAGCGCCTCGCTGGCCACCACCTCGCCCGAGGCGAGGGCGACCACCGGCTGCAACACCATCCGCACTCCGTCGTTGGCCAGCGCGGACCGCAGCTTGCGTTCGTTCTCGATCCGTTGATCGGCGGTGGCGCGCAGGTCGTCGTCGAACAACGCGACCGCGTCGCGGCCGGCGCCCTTGGCGGCGTAGAGCGCCAGGTCGGCCTCGCGATACAGGTCCTGCATGGTGTGGGTGCCCTGACCGCACCAGGTCACTCCGACGCTGGCCGTCGAGTTCAGCCGCGCGGCGCCGGGCAGGGTGTAGGGGTGGCCCAGCCGCAGTCGCACCATGTCGGCCTGGTCGGCCAGCGCCTTGGGGGAGGGGCTCCCCTTGATCAGGACGGCGAACTCGTCGCCTCCCAGCCGGGCGACGGTCGCGCTGTGCGGGACGGCGCTGCGCAGCCGCCGGCCGACCTCGACCAGCAGGGCATCGCCGGCGAGGTGGCCCAGGGAGTCGTTCACGGTCTTGAACCGATCGAGGTCGAGCAACATGAAGCCCAGCCCGAGCCCCGGGCGCATGTCGGCCAGGGCGGTCTGGGCGGCCACCTCCAGTGCCGTCCGGTTCGCCAACCCGGTCACGGTGTCGGTGAGGGCGAGGCGCTCCAGCTCGGCCTGGGTGCGCCGCAGCACGGTCATGTCGATCATGTGCAGGATGACCCGGAACAGCCGGTCGGCGCCGTCGCCCGAGACGGCTGCGGCGGCGTGGACCCAGGTGTGGGTGTACGAGCCGTCCGGTCGCACCAGACGCAGTTCGGCGGCTCGAACCGCCTGGGCCGCGTTCTCGTCGACCACGGTGAGGGCGTGCAGCGTGGCGCGGTCGTCGGGGTGCACTCGCGAGGCCAGGTCGAACCCGTCGGCGAGGTCGACGCCGTCGGCGTCATCGGTCAGATCCTCGTCCGCCCCGGCCAGGCGGCGCAGGGCACGGTTGATCATGACGGTACTGACCGAGTCGGCGACGACCTCGAGGATCGCCATGCCGATCGGCGCCTCGTCGAAGGCGAGCCGGAACACCTCACGGCTGGACTGCAGCGCCTGCAGCGTCTGCTGCTGGGCCGTGACGTCCATGGTGGCGCCGAGGACGGCGACCGGGCGGCCCTGCTCGTCGGTGATGACGTCCGACCAGGCCTCGAGGTAGCGAATGACACCGTCGGGGGGCAGCACCCGGAAGATGACCTGCCAGCCCTCGCCGGCCTGGGCCGAGGCGGTGTCGGACTCGGTGAGGTCGTCACGGTCATCCGGGTGCAGCAGTTGCTGCCATTCCTCGATCGAGGGGGTGGTTCCCGGGGGCAGGCCGATGAGGGCGAACATCTCCTGTGACCAGGTGAGCCGACCCGTGGCCAGGTCCCAGCTCCACATCGCCAGGCCGGTCAGGCGGCGGGAGGCCTCCAAGAGCAGCTGGGCCACCCCGGCGTCCGAGGTCTGACGGCCGATGGCGGTGAGGGCCTGCTGCAGGTCGTCGACGCGCATGCCGCCGCCGGTGCGCTGACGTGGCACCCGGAGCAGGGCAGCAGCGGGCGCCGCGCGGGCAGGCTCGGTCGCCGGTCGCTGGGCCATCACCCGGTCTCCATCGGCGGGTGAGACCGTCACCCTGATCACCCGTTCGGCGGATGTGCTGCTCGGGTCGACCTGCCGTGACTCCATCCGGGGAATGCCGCTGGAGCCGACGGCGTTGCGCGCAGTACGCTGGTGAGGCCGGTGGCAGTCGGCATGATCCACGCACCATCCAGGAAGATCCACGGCAGGACATGACACACCCAGGGGGGTGACAGGCTTCGACGTCGGATGTCGAGGCAGGTGAAGCGGGCCGAGTAGGTGACGTGATCTCGTTAATCCTCGTCGCAAACCAATAACTGCCAACAAGCAGAGCACCGAGCACTTCGCCCTCGCCGCCTGAGCGAGGCAAGTCTCCGTCAGCCCCGAGCACGCCTTCGGCCCGGGTGCTGACGTCATCTAGAAGGCCACTGGCTGAAAGCCCGGTCACGGAGCTGATGCGACACAAACAGTGACTGAGCCCGGCTCGGCGACTCGTCCGCGTGATCGCCGGGGCTGAGAAAGGCCACAGCGGACTGCGCCCGGAGAAGAACTGGCTCACCACCGGCGGACGCGGGTTCGATTCCCGCCACCTCCACCAACGAGGCAGGCCCCCCACACGCACTTCGTGGGGGGCCTGCCTCGTTCGTCGACGCTGTGGGAATCGGGAGGAGGCTGCCCCGAGGGACGAGGGGCGTTCAGCCGACGGATCCCGCCACCTCTGCAACGGCGAACAAATCCCACCTCAGTGGTGATCTCGGGCACGGCAGCCCCGTACAGTCGTGATCGGTGAGCCGGGAAGTCTGGTCGGCGCTGGTGCCCACCTGCCCGAGGAGCTCCCGTGGATTCTTCGACCCCTGCGTTGCGCCCCTGCGCCCGACGAGCGCACTGACGTGCTCGCGGCGTATCTGGCGGCGTGTCTCGCCGGCCTGGTGCTGCTCGCCCGGTCGGCGGATGCCCTGGTGATCGGGGCGTCGTCCGTGGCGGCGCGGCTCGGCGTGCCCTCGGTGATCGTCGGGGTGGTGGTGATCGGGTTCGGCACGTCGGCGCCCGAGATGTTGGTCTCCGGCCTGGCCGCGGCGTCCGGCTCGGCGGACATCGGCTTCGGCAACGTGGTGGGGTCGAACATCGCCAATCTGACCCTGGTTCTCGGGGTGGCGGCGATGACCGCGCCGATCGTGGTGCGGGTCGAGGTGGTACGTCGCGAGGTGCCCTTGGCCCTGCTGGCCTCGGTGCTGTTCGCCGGTGCGCTTCAGGGTGGGCTCTCGCGCCGCGAGGGGCTGGGATTGATCATCGTCCTGGCCCTGGCGTTGTGGGCCTTGGTGCGATGGGCGCTGGCGGGCGGGACGCAACCGGCCGCCGTCGCTCTGGGCCACGAGGTGGACGACTTGGTCGAGGCCCCGCGGGCCGGCTCTCGGGTGGCCGTGCAAACGGTCGGCGGATTGCTCGGCACCCTCGCGGGAGCGCAACTGCTGGTGTGGGGCGCCGTCGGAATCGCCTCCGGTATGGGGTTGTCGGAGGGCTTCATCGGGGCCACCGTGGTCGCGGTGGGCACCTCGTTGCCGGAGCTGGTCACCGCGGCGCAGGCCGCCCGGCGTGGCGAGAGCGACCTGATCGTCGGCAACCTGATGGGATCCAACCTGTTCAACGCCCTGGCCGTGGGCGGCGTCATCGGCCTGATCCAGCCGGACGTCGTCGCCGGTCCCGAGGTGGCGGTGACCGGATGCCTGCTGATGATCGCGGTATCCGTGCTCGCTCTGGCGTTCATGGTGAGGGGCTTTCGCGTGGTGCGGTGGGAGGCCGCGGTCCTGGTGGGCACGTTCATCTCGGCGCTGCCCTTGCTGGCCGCGGGTTAGGGTCGTGGCGTGAACGTCCGTACCCGGCGCACGATCTTCGTGGTGACTGTCCTCGTGCACCTGGTGGCGCTGTACAGCCCCAAGGCCGGTGTGGCCTCACCCGTCCTGGGCACGGACAAGATCGTCCACATGGCGCTGTTCGGCGTCGTGCTCTACACCGGCGTGCGAGCGGGCCTGGCGATCAAGCCCCTGGTGATCGCCCTGCTCGCCAACGCGGTGATCAGCGAATTGGCTCAGTACCTGTGGTTGGCGCGCCGCTCCGGTGACGTCTGGGACGCCGTCGCCGACGCGCTCGGGGTACTGCTGGTCTGGGCACTGCTGCGCTGGCGCGGCGTCCGCTCGGTCGTCGTGGGCGGTGACCTCCGATGATCGGTCCCGAGCACAACGCGCCCGCCGACGGGCAGCGGCTGGCCGGTCGGCTCCTGGTGGCCACCCCACTGCTCGAGGATCCCCACTTCAAGCGCACCGTCGTCCTCATGCTCGATCACACCGACGAGGGCGCCATGGGCATCGTGGTGAACCGCCCGATGGACGTCGATGTCTCGCGGGTGTTGCCCGAGTGGCAGCCGTATGTCACGGCACCGGGCCGGCTGTTCCAGGGCGGGCCGGTCGGGTTGGACGGCGCGCTGGGGGTGGTGGCGGTGCCCGGGGACGATCAGGACCCGATCGGCGTCCGGCGCATCTTCGGTGCCCTCGGCCTGGTCGACCTCGACGTGCCACCCCAGATCGTGGCCGACGGGGTGGCGGGCCTGCGGATCTTCGCGGGGCACTCCGGCTGGTCGTCCGGCCAGCTCGAACAGGAGCTCGCCGAGGGTGCCTGGTACATCGTGGACGTCGAGGCGCGCGACCCCTTCAGCGACCGTCCCGACGACCTGTGGCGCTCGGTGCTGCGCCGCCAGCGCGGCGACCTGGCCTTCGTCTCGACCTACCCCGAGACCCCCGCCGCCAACTGAGGGTTTGTCAGGCGGTGCCGAAGGTGAAGGTTCGCGCGCCCGTCGGGATGTAGACGATGTAGCGGTAGCGGCCCGCCGACACCCGAGCCCGGGTGGTGGCCTGGCCCACGGCCGTGCTGGACGATCCGCCCTTGGCCGAGACCACCGTGACCCAGCCCTTGCGCGGGACCCACTTCTGCAGGAACAGGTGGATCCGCACCGGACCGGCCAGACCGGCGCACGCCCGCTGAACCGATGCCTTGGCGCTGTACTGGCCCTTGGCCGGCAGGATCAGGTAGCGGCTACTGCCCACCGAGGCCCTGACCTTCTTGTGGTACGCCGAGCAGATCGCTGCCGAGGTGCCCTGGCCGGGTGCCGGTCGACCCGCCGCCGGCGGGTTGCCGGACGGCGGGTTGCCGCCCGTCGACGGAGCCGGGACGGGCGCGGGCTTGGTCGGCGCCGGTGTGGTGGGCACCGGAGTTGTGGGCGCCGGCGGGGTGGCCGGTGCAGGAGCCGCGACCGTGGACTTCAGCCGCAGCCCGTAGGTGGACAGGATCGGGTTGAGCGGCTGGAAATAGGTGGTTCCACCGGCGGTGCAGTTGCCGTTTCCGCCGGAGGTGACCCCCTGCGCCTGCTGTCCGGAGATCCACGCGCCGCCGGAGTCACCGTGGTCGGCGCAGGCGTTGGTGCGGGTCAGCCCGCTGACCCGGCCCTCGGGGTAGCTCACCGTGGCGTTCTTGGACTGGATGGTTCCGCAGTGCCAGCCGGTGCTCGCCCCGGAGCGACACACCGTGGCGCCGACCACGGCCTCCTGCGAGCCCGCGACCTGCACGTTGCCCCCGGCGGCGTCCTTCACCCAGGGCTGCGGCGTCCAGCCGGCATTGGTCTGGACGAAGGCGAAGTCCGTGCCGGGGAAGTTCGAGGCCTTGAACACGCCTGCGGCGGCCCGGTTGAACCCGGCCACGGTGGCACCGGCGTCACCGCAGTGGCCGGCGGTCACGAAGCCGCCCTCGACCGAGAACCCGACCGAGCAGCGGTACATGTTGTTGATGTAGAAGGCATCGCCGCCACGGATGTCGGCCATCGGCTGCGGCTGCTCGTCGCTCACCGTGACCCGGTAGGCGGCAGGTGCCACGCCCGCCGCGTCGGCGAAGGCGGTCGCGGCGGCCTGGTCGCGGGCGACGATGCTCACGGTGTTGGCGGCCACGTCGACGTACCACGACCACACGCCGTCCGGCACTGCCTGGGCGCCCTGACGGTCCAGGGCCGAGGTGGTCTCCTCCAGCGTGCTCTGGCTCAGCGCCACCACGGCCGGGATGGCGTCGGCGTCCTCGACGGTCCGGGCGGCCGCGGCGTCGGTGACGGCGACCGTGAGCACGCCGCCGTCCGGGGACAGGTACGAGCCGGCGTAGGCATCGCCGAGGCGCGAGCGCAGATCCTGGTCGATCGTGCGGGCCTCGTCCTCCTGGATCACGCGGATCACCGCCTGATCGGCGCTCAGGCCCAGGTCGCGCTGCATCGCCTCGAGCACGGGCGCCGGGGCCACGGCGTCGGGAGCGGCGGGCGCCACGGGCGTGGCCTTCCGTCGCGCCGGTGCGGCCTTCGGCGCGGTCGAGGCGATCGGGCGGGACGACGCAGCGGCCTTGGCCGCCGGGGCGTGCGAGGACGCGGTGCGGGCCTGAGGTGCTGCCGTTCCGGCGGGCTGTGACCGGTCGAGAACCTGAGGCAGGCTGACCCCGATGCCGGCCAGGAGCAGCCCGGCAGCGGCGGCGATACCCAGGCGGTGAAGCGCTCTCACAGTGCAGCCGTCCTCATGGTTGTCGCGGTGATCGACGTGGTGCTGGTCCCACCCTGTGGGCAGGCTCTCGAGCGCTGCGGTAACGGCGCCTTATGTCCAGCTTGTGGATGACCCCGTGAACCTCGGGATGCCGGGCAACGGTTCGGGGACGTCGACCGATGGCCGACGTCCCCGAACGTGGTGCCCTGGTGCTCCCGAACCAGGGTCAGGAGGCCGCGGCGACGAACTTCCGCTGGCCGGATTGCGGCAGGTACACCAGGTAGCGCAGCTCGCCGGTGAGCGACAGGTTGCTCGCGCTCACCTGGGCCACCTGCCCGCCGTGCACGCGGTCGCTGCCCCGGACCACGGTCGACCAGCCCTTGCCCGGCACCCACTTCTGCACGAAGAAGTAGAGCGACAGGCTGTGCCTGGCCGGGGCCTGGGCTCCCGCGCAGACCGTGTGGACGACGTCCAGACCGCGGATCGAGAAGAAGCTGTACCGGTGCGAACCGCGCCCGACGCTGCCGGCGTGCTGTTCACCGAAGCCGGAGCAGATCGGTGAGCCGGGGGCAGTCTGAGTGGGGCTGGGTGCGGGCGTGGTGATCGTCGGGCTGGGCGCCGGGGTGGTGATCGTCGGGCTCGGTACCGGGGTGGTGATCGTGGGGCTGGGCACCGGGGTGGTGACCGTCGGGCTCGGTACCGGGGTGGTGACCGTGGGGCTCGGCACGGGGATGGTGACCGTCGGGCTGGGTGCCGGGGTCGTCACGGTCGGGCTCGGCACGGGGGTGGTGACCGTCGGGCTGGGTGCCGGGGTCGTCACGGTCGGGCTCGGTACCGGGGTGGTGACCGTCGGGCTCGGCGCCGGGGTGGTCACCGTCGGACTCGGCCGGGTGGGGCTGGGTGACGGTGTGGTCGGGGTGGGCGACGGCGTCGGGGTGCCACCACCGACGACCTTCAGCTTCAGGCCGTACCGGGTCAGGATCGGGTTGAGCGGCTGGAAGTACGTGGTGCCGCCGGAGGTGCAATTGCCCGAGCCGCCAGAGGTGACGCCCTGCGCCTGCGCCCCGGAGATCCACGAGCCCCCCGAGTCACCCGGTTCGGCGCACACGTTGGTGCGGGTCATCCCGCTGACCTGACCCTCGGGGTAGCGGATGGTGTTGTTCTTCGACTGGATCGTGCCGCAGTGCCAGCCCGTGGTGGACCCCGAGCGGCAGACGGAGGCACCGACCACCGCTTCTTGCGAGTCGGTGACCAGAACGTTCGCGGCGGTTGACCCCTTGACCCACGGTTGCGGCGTCCAGTTGGCGTTGACCACGACGTGGCCCATGTCGTTGCCGGGGAAGATCGCTTCGGTGACCGTTCCCTGAGCGACCCCGTTCGACCCGGCGGTCTTGGCGCCTGCTGCACCACAGTGGCCGGCGGTCACGAAGCCACCCTCGACCGGGAAGCCGATCGAGCACCGGGACCGGCTGTTGATCAGGTAGGCGTCGCCACCCCGGACGTCGGCCAGCGGCCGCGGCTGCTCGTCCGTCACCTCGATCGTGACCTTGCCGCCGACGCCTGCCGCCGTGGCGAACGCCTGGGCAGCCTCGTGGGAGCGAGCTCTCACCCGAACGGTGTTGGACTTCACGTCGACGAAGTAGCCGACGACCTCAACGGGTGCTGGCTGCGCATCGAGGGCGGACTTGACCCGGTCGAGCTCACCGGCACTCGTCCGGACGATCACCGGGACGGCGTGGGCCGCCGTGACGATCTTCGCCGCCGCACGATCGGTGACGGTCACGGTCAGGGTGTTGCCGTCTGCGCTCAGGTAGGACCCGACGTAGCTCGCACCGAGCCGGCTCCGCAGCGAGGCGTCGGTGTCGCGGGCTGCGTCCTCGGCGAGTACCCGCAATACGGCGTCCTGCTCGCTCAGCCCGAGGTCGCGCTGCATCGCCGTCAGCACCGGCTCGGGTGCCACGGAACCCGCGGGGTCGTCGGTCGCCGCGGCGGTGCCGGCGTCGGCGGCTTCGACAGCTGCGCCGGTGGCGTGCGTCGCCTGCGCTGCGGTTCCGGGGAGGGTGGCGTCCTGGCTGAGGATCCGGGGCACGGCGACCCCTACAGCGGCCAAGGTCAACCCAGCGGTGGCGGCGATCCCCAGGCGTCGGAGCACTCTCACGGTGTGCGGCCCTTCTCGTGGTGTGATGGTGACTCACACCCTCGGATGCCTCCCCTCGAGCCGGGGGTAAAGGCGCCTTATCGGTGCCTTGTGTGATCGACCTGCGGCCTTGATGGTGAACCCGCCGAGTGCGGCCTAGACTCGCTCGCCATGAGCTCCGTCGACGATCCCGCCCCGCTGTCCTCACCCATGACGGCGCCCTCGGTCGACCACGGCGCCACCGCTCTGCTGGACCGCGAACTGGTCGAGCAGCCGGTCGAGCCCGGCGACCACGAGCGCTTCGCGCACTACGTGCGCAAGGAGAAGATCGTCGAGTCGGCTGTCACCGGCATGCCCGTGATCGCGTTGTGCGGCAAGGTCTGGGTGCCCGGCCGCGATCCGAGCAAGTTCCCGGTCTGCCCGGCCTGCAAGGAGATCTACGAGCAGCTGCCGCGCGGTGGCGGCAAGGGCGGCGACGGCAAGGGTGGCGGCGACACGGGGTCGGGTTCCGGTTCCGGTGGTGACAGCTAGCCCCTGGCGCCGTCCGTATCGCACCACCACCGCGGCCGTCGTCGCCGTCGTCCTGCTGGTGGCCTTCGAGGCCTACGCCGTGGTGACGGCGATGCCCGTGGCCGCCCGCGCCCTGGGTGGCCTGCGCGAGTACGGCCTGGCGTTCTCGTTGTTCGTCACGGCGGCGTTGCTGGGCATCGTGGTGGCCGGTGACGTCGTCGACCGGCGCGGCCCGGGGCCGGTGATGGTGGCGGGGCTGGTCGCCTTCGGTGCCGGGTTGCTGCTCAGCGGGACGGCGAGTGGTTTCCTGGTCTTCCTGACCGGGCGTGCGCTGAGCGGGCTGGGCGGCGGCGTGCACATGGTCTGCATGTATGTGCTGGTCGCCGCGGCCTACCCGGAATCGTTGCAGCCCAAGGTGTTCGGGCTGATCTCGGCCAGTTGGGTGCTGCCCAGTCTGATCGGCCCGCCGATCGCCGGTTTGCTCGCCACCCAGATCGGCTGGCGCGCCCCGTTCCTGGCGGTGCTGCCGCTGTTGCCGGCTCCGTTGTGGGTGCTGGCCGCCCGGCTGCGCACCGTGCGGATCCCCTCACCTGCCCCGGACGACGACCCCCCGGACGGCGCGCCGCGCGCCGTCCGCCGGCGCCGTACCGTGCTGAACGGGCTGCTGCTCTCCGGTGGTGCCGGCGGGGTGCAGTGGGCGCTGCACGCCGCGGCCTCGCCAGGTGCCGTCGGTGACGCGCCCCTGGTGGCCGCCGCGGTCCTCGCCTCGCTCGTGATGCTGACCGGGCTGGTGCGGTTGATGCCCGACGGGGTGTTCCGGCTGGCTCGCGGCCTGCCGGCGTTGGTGGTGTACCGCACCGCCGTCAACGCGGCCTTCTTCGGGTCGGAGGCCTTCCTCACGCTGATGCTCGTCGAGCACCGCGGCCTGCCCCCGGCCCTGGCGGGCCTGGCCCTGACCTGCGGTGCCCTCGGCTGGTTCGCCGGCTCGTGGAGCCAGGGGCACTGGCCGGGCGGTGCCCCGGATCGCTTCCGGTTGCTGGTGGTCGGGGGTCTGCTGATCGGGCTCGCGTTGGCGGGGCTGACGCTGACCCCTCTGGACGGCGTCCCGGTGGTGGTGGCGGCACCCGTGTGGGCGGTCGCCGGGCTGGGCATGGGCTGGGCGATGTCCTGTTCGAGCGTGCTGCTGCTGCGGCTGTCACCGGCGGGGGAGTCCGGGCGCAGCGCGGCCGCCGTCCAGATCGGGGACAACCTCGGCAGCATCCTCGGGATCGGGCTGTCCGGCGCCGTGTTCGCGGCCGGCCACGACCCGGGTGGTGACGACGTGGGTGTCTACATGCTGATCTGGGGCGTGCTGGGGATCGTCGGCGTGCTCTCGGGCTGGGTCGGGGTTCGGGTCCGACCGAGGACGAGTGAGCGCGCCGAGCTCACCCCGGCGGTCAGTGGTCTCCCTTGAGCACCATCCGCATGATGCGGGTGTTCAGCACGACGAATCGGCCGAGCTGGATCAGCAGGTTCTGGCGTGCCCGGATCGTGCGGGGGGTCGGCAGCGGTGCGGCTGCGATGGCGCGGTCCGCCTCGAGCAGGGCGGCGTCGTCCCGCGGTGTGGGCGAGGGCTGGGGCGAGGGCATGGTCATCGATCACTCCGGAATGAACTGCCAGCCCGGGCGGGCCTTGGCCTTGTAGATGAACAGGTAGTGGAGCATCAGCTTGAGCCAGTGCCCGGCCAGCCCGATCTCACCGATGGTGTCGTCGAGACTACGGCCGTGGCCTGGGTACTTCTGGTAGTCCGGCACCACGGGGTACATGGTCATCGAGGCCGCGGACCCCGTGCGCAGGCCGGTACCGGCCGATGCCACACAGGCGGCCCCCATCGAGGCCATCGAGGCCTCGTGGGTGTGCGCCTTGTTGCCCTGTGTGATCCGCTCGGCGATGGTGAGGGCCACGGTCTTGCCCATCACGCCCGAGGGCATGCCGGTACGCGGGGGTGAGGGTGCCACCACGGTGCCGTTCGGGCTCTTGCGCGGCCGCGAGATCTGGTGGGGCGGCGCGAAGGCGATTCCCACCGCGAACACCCCGGGGTAGGCCGGGCTCTCGTAGGTGGTGGGCCAGTCCTCGGCCCGCCAGTCGTCGTAGCCCTTGGCGGTGTAGTCGGCGTCGACCTTCATGAACCCACTCGGGGCGAAGACGGTCCCGGTGATGTCGGCCCCGGAGCGGTCGTAGGCGGCCAGGTCGGCGCCGCGGAACGGTGGGAGCAGCATGGCGAAGTCGAAGGCCAGTTCGTGGCGGGTGCCGTCGAGCTGTTCGTAGTGCACCACGCCGGGCTCGACCCGTTCGACGTGCGCCCCGAGAATGGCCCGGACGCCGCGTTCGCGGAACAACGACTCGGTCCAGAGCTTGCTCGTCGTCCGGAAACCGCTCTGCGCGAACGTCATCCCATCGACCCCGAAGTCGCCCAGCTCGAACTCGTTGGTCAGGTAGATGACCTCGGTCAGATCACGCACCCCGGCCTGCCGTAGTTCGTGGTCGACGTTGAACACGTACTCGAAGGCCGCACCCTCGCAGGTGCACGTGCCGTGGCCCATGCCGACCACCAGCGTCTGCCGTTCGCCGCGCTTGGCCCGCTCGATGGTCTCGGCGAGTGCTGCTGCGGCCTCGACCGCGTGGCCGGCGGTGCACACCGACAGCGAGTGGCCGTCAGGCCCCAGGCCCGGGGTGGCCGCGAAGTTCAGCCGGGGCCCGGTGGCGTTGACCAGGTAGTCGTAGCGCAGTCGAACCTGTTCACCGGCCCGATCGGGGCTGGTGTAGACGATGTCGACGGCGCCGGTGGGGTCGGTGTCGTCACCCTCCGGGCGTACCGCCACGGCCTTGGCCTGGTGGTAGGTGATGCCTTTGCGGCGATAGATCGGTGCCAGCGGGAAGACCACCTTGTCGGCACCCATGCGGCCGACGCCGACCCAGATGTTGGAGGGGATCCAGTTCCACTGAGAGTTGGGTGAGACCACGATCACCTCGTGGCTCTTGCCCAACGTGCGCCGCAGGTGAAGGGCTGCGGTGTGGCCGGACACACCCGCTCCGAGGATCACGATCCTGGCCATACGTTCCTCCGTCGACTCACCGGGGTTGATGGGTCATATACCCCCCCGGGTATAGTCAACCATGTTCTGGGGCGCTGCGGCGTCCGCAGGCCCAAGATCCACCTGAATGCGTAGCATGCCGGACGCCGCCGCGCCCGGAGGTGGCCGGTCTCGGTGAGTCGCCGGGCGAACCTGGGCTAGGGTCCGATGTTCGTGAGTGGCCGGCAGAATCCTGTTCCGCACCGGCGCACCGGACTCTCTCCGGCCTTCCCGGCCCGGGCCTCCTGGGGTACCGCCTCGAAGCTGCGGGCCTGGCAGGAACAGGCGCTGGCGACCTATCTCGAGCGTGACCCGCGCGACTTCCTCACCGTGGCCACCCCCGGCGCGGGAAAGACCACGTTCGCGCTGCGGGTGGCCGCCGAGCTGCTGGAACGCCGTGTGGTGCAACGGGTCACGGTGGTCTGCCCGACCGAGCACCTGAAGACGCAGTGGGCCGACGCCGCGCACCGGATGGGCATCCGGATCGACCCGACCTTCCGCAACAGCCACGGCTCGCACTCGCGGTCCTTCGACGGGGTCGCGGTCACCTATGCCCAGATCGCCACCCGGCCGGCGCTGCACCGGGCGCGCACCGAGGCCGCCCGCACGTTGGTGATCCTGGACGAGATCCACCACGGCGGGGACGCGCTGAGCTGGGGCGATGCCATTCGGGAGGCGTTCGAGCTGGCCACCCGGCGGCTGTCGCTGACCGGTACCCCGTTCCGCTCGGACGACGCCCCGATCCCGTTCGTCACCTACGAGCAGGACCGGCGCGACCCGGACGGCGTGATGCGCTCGCGCGCCGACCACAGCTACGGCTACGCCGACGCGCTGGCCGACCGCGTCGTCCGGCCGGTGATCTTCATGTCGTACTCGGGTGAGATGCGCTGGCGCACCCGTAGTGGCGACGAACTGAGCGCCCGGCTCGGCGAGCAGATGACCCGCGACATGGCCGCCCACGCCTGGCGCACCGCCCTGGACCCCACCGGACAGTGGATCCCGGCGGTGCTGGCCGCGGCCGATCAGCGGCTGACCCAGGTGCGGCGCAGCGTGCCGGACGCTGGCGGCCTGGTGATCGCGACCGACCAGACCGCGGCCCGCGCCTACGCGGCGCTGCTGCGCGAGATCAGCGGCGAACCACCGGTGGTGGTGGTCTCGGACGACGCCACCTCCTCGCAGAAGATCGAGGACTTCACCACCTCGAACCAGCGCTGGATGGTCGCCGTCCGCATGGTCTCCGAGGGGGTCGACGTGCCGCGGCTGGCGGTCGGGGTCTACGCCACCTCGACCTCGACGCCGCTGTTCTTCGCCCAGGCGGTGGGCCGGTTCGTGCGGGCGCGCAGCCGCGGCGAGATGGCCTCGATCTTCCTGCCGAGCGTGCCGACGCTGCTCGCGTTGGCCGGTGAGCTCGAGGTCGAGCGCGATCACGTGCTGGGCAAGCCGGCCAAGGACGACGAGGGCTGGTCGCCCGAGGACGACGAGCTCGCCGCAGCCAACCGCGAGGACAAAGCCTCGAACACGCTGGAGGGCAAGGCCTTCGAGGCCCTCGACGCGCAGGCCGAGTTCGACCGGGTGCTGTTCGACGCGCAGGAGTTCGGCACCACCGCCGAGATCGGCAGCGAACATGAACAGGGCTTCCTGCAGTTGCCCGGGTTGCTCGAGCCCGAAGAGGTCACCACCGCGTTGCGGGCGCGCCAGAACCGTCAGTTGGCCGGGCAGAAGAAGGGCGCGACGGTGGTCGAGGTCGCCACCCACCGCGAGCTGACCACCCTGCGCAAGGAGCTGCACACCCTGGTGGGTGCCTGGGCACGGCGCACCGGCCAGCCCCACGGCGTCGTGCATGCCGACCTGCGCGCCAAGTGCGGCGGCCCCGAGGTGGCCAAGGCCAGCTCGGAGGAGGTTCAGGCGCGCATCGCGACCCTGCGCAACTGGTTCGTCGGCCGCCGCTAGTTGTCGGCGGCGTGGTCAGCGGACGAGGCGTGACAGGGTGACCGGGTCGGCCGCCAGCTCGGTGTAGAGGCCCCGGATCGGGCGCAACCGCTGCTGCAGCGCCTCGGTGACCACCTGCTTGAGCTGGCCGGCCCCGTGCAGCCCGAACAGGGCGGCGATCGGCGGCTTGTCGGTGAGCAGGCCCAGGATCACCGCCAGGTTGGCCACTCCCGGACGCAACTGCGGGTCGTAGCCGAGCGTCGGGTCGAGGTCGACCTGGGCATGCCGGATCGCCGCCGCCACCCGCAGCGGGGCATCGACCACCCGGACGACGCCGCGCAGGTCGGGTTCGCCGTCCAGCATCACCGCCCCCATCGGACGGCGCGGCTGGCGCAGGTCGTTGATGGTGGTGCCGGCCGGTGAGCCCGAGGCGTCGCCGTGCAGATCACCCAGGCGCACGGCGTCCAGGTCGATGGCGCCCGTGGCGCTACCCGAACCGCGTTCGAAGACCACCGATCCGAGCCCGCAGGCCACCAGCTCGGCCGCGGTGTGGGCGCAAGCCGACTCGTCGCCGGTCAACCGGACGGTCAGGTCGACCGTGGGGTCCGCGGCCAGCGTCCGTAACGCGCTCACGGTGCCGAACAGGTCACCCAGGTGCAGCGGCCGGGCGCGCCCCAGATCGAACACCGCCCGCCGGCGTGGCGCCGGGTCGAACGGCAACCGGTCGCCCACCACGGCGATGTCCTCGACGTTCATCGCGTCCCCCGGCCGATCGCGGCCACGACCTCGTCGCCGATGTGCTCGGCGATCGCCAGGCTGGCGGTGGCGGCGGGCGAGGGGGCATTGCGGACGGCGGTCACCGCGCCCAGGTGGTTGATCCTGAAGTCGTCGACGAGCGAACCGTCCCGGTCGACCGCCTGGGCGCGCACCCCGGACGGCGCCGGCACCACGTCGTCCGGCCCGACGTCGGGCACGTACTTGCGGGCGCGGTTCAGGTAGAGCTTGCGGCTGGCCGACCCGGCCATCTCCTCCACGCCCATCTTCCAGTGCTTGCGGGCCAGCGCCCGGAACCCCGGCCAGGCCAGGGTGTCCTTGAGTTCACCGAACGAGACGCTCTTGCGTTCGTAGCCCTCACGGGCCAGTGCCAGCACCGCGTTCGGGCCGACGTCCACCCGGCCGTCGACCCGCTTGGTGAAGTGCACCCCGAGGAAGGGGTAGTTCGGGTCGGGGATCGGGTAGATCAGGCCGTTGACCAGGCTGGTTCGCTCCGGCGTGAGCGTGTAGTACTCGCCGCGGAACGGCACGATCGCCGGTTCGGACTCGTCCCCGGCCATGCGGGCCATGACATCGGACTGCAGCCCGGCGCAGATCACCAACCGGTCGAAGGTGAGCAATTCGTGCGGGGTGTGGACGTCGACCACCCCGGCCCGCTGCACGATCCGGTTCGCCGGGGTGCTCAGCCGCACCGAGCCGCCGGCCTTGACCACGTCGTCGGCGTAGGCCTGGGTGACCGCGACGAAGTCGGTGATCGCCGTGTGGGGGGAGTGCAGCGCCCCGACCCCGGCGGCGTGGGGTTCGAGCTCGCTGATCCCGGTGGCGTCCAGGCGCACCAGCCCGGTGACGCCGTTGTCGGTGGCTCGTTGCCAGATCCGTTCCAGCGCAGGGCGTTCGGAGTCGTCGATGGCCACGACCAGCTTGCCGCACTCCTGGTAGGGCAGGTCCTTCTCGGCGCAGTACTCCTTCAGCATCGCCATGCCGCGCCGGCACAGGGTGGCCTTCAGCGAGCCGGGGGCGTAGTACAGCCCGGCGTGCACCACCCCGCTGTTGTGGCCGGTCTGGTGCGCCGCGACCCGGCTCTCCTTGTCGATCACGGTGATCTGGGCGCCCGGCATCAGCTGGGTCAATCGACGGGCCACGGCCAGGCCGACGATGCCGGCACCGATCACACCGATGCGGTCGCGGGGGGCCTGCGTGGACACGTGATCTTCCTCCGGCTCGGGCGAGGGGCGAGACGTCCTCCACTATCTCGCACCGGACGGCGTCAGGCGTCACGACCGGTGTAGTCGGCGGCTGGTCAACCGGGCCGGCGCACCACCTCGAGGGTGGCGAGGGTGGCGTCGCCCGCATACGCGATGCGGCTGCCGTCGGCCTTGGCCTCGGCCAGGGCCTGCAGCGTCTCGCGGGTGATCAGCTCGCCGGGGGCCAGCACCGGCACCCCGGGCGGGTAGGGGGCGAGCACCTCGGCACAGATCCGGCCGGCGGCGTCGTCCCAGGGCACGCGCTCGTGGTCGGCGAAGTAGGCCTCGCGCGGCGACATCGCCTGTTCGGCGTCCACCGTCCAGGCGGGGTGGTGGCCCAGGGCGCGGGGCGGGCCGGCGTGGCGGGGGATCGCGTCCTCGAGTGCGTCGACCAGCCGCTGCACGCTCTCGGCGTCGTCCGCCAGGGTGATCATGGGGATCAGGGTGTCGCGGTCGGCCATCTCGACCGGCACCCCGGCCGCGATGAGGTCGGCCTCCACGGCGTGCCCGTGGGCGCCGGTGCCGGCCAGTTGCAGCACCAGTTTGGCCGGGTCGAACCGGGCCAGGCCGTCGGCGGCGGGGTCGAGCACGGTCAGTCCGGGGATCGCGGACAGCCGGCGGCGGGCCTGGGCGGTGATTAGGATCAATTCGTCCACCAGGTCTCGGCCCCGGGCGGCGAGCAGTGCGCGGGCGGCGTCCAGGCTGGCCAGGATCGCCCCGGACGGTGAGGTGGTGTGCCCGGCCTCGAAGGCGCGGGTGAGCCGGTCGGGGGCGAGTAGGCCGTCGGTGCGCGTGGTGCGCGCCAGCACGTAACTGGCCTGGTTCAGTGCCGGCAGCGTCTTGTGCGCGCTGGTCACCAGGGCGTCGGCGCCGGCGGTGAGCGGATGCGGCGGCAACGCCGGGTGGGCGCCGAAGTGCGCGCCCCACGCGGCGTCCAGGATCAGTGGGACGCCGGCCGCGTGCGTGACGTCGGCCAGCGCCGGGACGTCGGCGCAGGTGCCGATGTAGCTGGGGTCGGTGAGCAGGACGGCGCACGCGTCCGGGTGCGCGGCCAGCGCCGCCTTGACCGCCGTGGGCTCGACGCTGAGCGGCAGGTGGGTGTCGGCGTGCAGCCGGGGCCGCACCCACACCGGGTCGAGGCCGGCCAGCACCAGGGCCAGCAGCATCGAGCGGTGCAACGTGCGCGAGACGATCACCGAGCGGCCGGGGCGTCCGGCGGCCAGGGCCAGCGCCTGATTGCCGTGCGTGGAGCCGCCGACCGAGAACCGGCACCAGTCCGCGCCGAAGTGGGACGCCGCGCGCTGCTCGGCGTCCGCGAGCAGGTCATCGGCGGTCTTGATCGGGGCCAGACCGCCGTACAGCGGCAGGTCGCCGCGGGCCAGGTCGCCGAGCAGGTCGGTGCGCTGCTTGTGACCGGGGATCGTGAAGGGGGTCAGGCGGCCATCGGTGACGGCCTGCTCGGCGTCCAGCCAGGCCCGGAACAGGGGTGCGTCAGCGGCGAGGCCGTACGGGTCGCGGGGGTCGGCGGACGGCGTCAGGTCAACATCGGGTGAGAGCTGGGTCACACAGGGGAGCCAAGCAGGTGGATGCCGTTCGGGCAATCCAGGCAGTGCGGGATGAGGAGCAAGGTGGCAGCTGGCGATGGAGACAAGGGCGCCATGTAGGTCGGGCGAACGCCGAGACTGGCTCTGGGTGGCGACGCTCAGGTGCTCGCCTCGGCAGCCCTTGTCGGCTTCGTCCCTCGTCTTTATGGTCGAGATCGTGATGTGTGGCTGTTGCTGGTGAGGGCGGTGGGTGTGGACTGCGTGAGGCTCATCCGTGGGGTGGGTTGAAGCGTTCACAGCGTGCGGTTGATGCGGCGCGCCGGCGTGGGGTGGTCTGGGTGTCTGGGCGGTTGGCGCGCGGGACTGTCGGGGTTGCTGGGCGACGAGGGCTGCGGGTGCTGGTTGTCCCGGTGGTGACCATCGCTGTGGTGGTCGGGTCGTCGAGCGGGTCGTGGGCCGCGCCTGTGCCGTCGCCGACTGGTACTGCTCCGTCTGAGCCTTCTCCCAGTGCGACACCCTCTGCGGCACCCAGTCCGCGGGCCGCGACGGCGTCGGTGTCGTCGTCACCGTCTGGTTCGGCTACGCCGAAGCCTCCGGCCTCGCTGGCGGCGGCCAAGCCTGCGGGGGATGCGATTTCGGCGGGGGTGGGTAGTCCGCCGGATGCCGGTGTGGTGGGTCGTAGCGGGGATGCGGTGACCGGGGTGGTGTTGAAGGGCAGGGATCTGGCGCATCCGGTGATGCCGTTGTGGAAGGCGCCGACGACGGGTCGGGGTTTGAGTGGAACCGAGGGTGCTGGGAGTGGGGAGGCGTCGCCGGGGGCCAAGCCCGTCGCGGTTGGCTCGTTGCCGGTGAGGGTGTCGACGGTGTCGGGGTTGGTGGATCGGGCGGCGTCGGTGGTGAGCCGGGTGCGGGTTCGGTCGTTGGGTGCGGGGGCGGCTGAGAAGTTGGGTGGGCACGGGGTGGCGGTGCTGGCCGAGCGGGCTGATGGGGGTGCCAGCGCGGGGGATGTGAATGTCTCGATCGACTATTCGGGGTTCGTGCATCAGTTCGGCGGTGATTTCGGGTCGCGGTTGCAGATCGTGTCGGTGCCGGCGTGTGCGTTGACGACGCCGGAGGTCGCGGAGTGTCTGGTGCAGACCCCGTTGCTCACCCAGAACGATCTGCAGGGTCAGTTGTTGACGGCGTTGGTGTCGGCGGCGCCTGATTCGTCGGTGACGAACGGGGATGGCGTGTCGTCGCTGTCGGCGCGGGCATCGTCGGGTCTGACTGCTGCGGCGGCGCGTTCGTTGCGTGCGGCCGCGAGCCCGGCGACGGCGACTGGTCCGACACTGTTGATGGCCGGTGCTTCGACGGGCATGTATGCGGCGACGCCGTTGCGGCCGTCGATGGCGTGGTCGGTGGGGTTGCAGTCCGGTGCGTTCCAGCACACCTACCCGTTGCCGGCGGCTGCGTCTCCGTCGGGTGCGGCGCCGGCGTTGGCGTTGTCGTATGACTCGGGGTCGGTGGACGGGATGACCGATGCCGACAATTCCCAGGCCCCGCAGGAGGGGATTGGGTGGGGGTTGAACGCGCCGTTCATCGAGCGGCGCTATGACACCTGCACGTCCGGGGTGTCGGGGCTGTGTTACGACAGTGACAACGCGACGATCTCGTTGAACGGCCACACCTCGATGCTGATCGCGGACACGTCGGGTGGGTGGCGTCTGGAGGATGA
This sequence comes from Kineosporiaceae bacterium, assembly GCA_016713225.1. NCBI lineage: Bacteria > Bacillati > Actinomycetota > Actinomycetes > Kineosporiales > Kineosporiaceae > Kineosporiaceae bacterium. Next base: position 301,214 of record JADJPO010000004.1, on the reverse strand, counting down.
CCCGGCGTGGCGGGTGCAGCGGGTGCTGGCGGGGACGGCGTCGAACCCGAACGGTGATGCGCAGGGGTCGTATTGGCTGGTCACGGACCCGTCGGGGACGCGGTACTACTTCGGGTTGCAGGCCTGGAACACGGCCTCTCCGGCGACGAATTCGGCGTTGACGGTTCCGGTGCGGGCGACGTTGTCGACGCAGCCGTGTTGGACCTCGTCGGGGAACACGTGCCAGTTGGCGTGGCGGTGGAACCTGGCGTATGTCATCGACGCGAACATCAATGTGCAGTCGTGGATCTGGGGTCGCCAGACCACGTCGTACCAGCCGGCCGGTGGCACGGTACGCCACTACGACTCGGCGGGGTATCTCTCGCAGATCTATTACGGGTCGAGGTCCACGTCGGGGCAGGCCCCGGCGCGGTTGTGGTTGAAGTACTCCGGTCGCTGTGACCAGGTCCCGAGCGGGACGTGCGATTACCCGTCGGCCGCCACGGCGATCCATTATCCGGACATCCCGTTCGACCAGTGGTGTTCGGGGACGGCGACGTCGTGCCCGAGTGGTCCGACGGTGCCGGCGTTCTTCTCCCTGGACCGGTTGGACTCGGTGGTCGCTCAGGTGTGGAACGGGTCGACATGGTCGTATGTCGAGCGCGCGAACCTGGACTACTCCTTCCCCTCGCCCGGGAACGGTGACGACCCGTCGTTGTACCTGTCGGGGATCACCCGGATCGGGTCGACCGCGGCCGCGGTGACGTTGCCGAGGACGTTCTTCAACGGGGTCTTGCTGGCCAACCGGTACGACTCGACCCCGACCAGCTACAGCAAGTGGCGCATCGATGACGTGGTCACCGAGCTCGGTGGGCACATCCTGGTCACCTACGACCAACCGGATGGGTGTTCGACGGCGGCGGTGGTCGGGCACGAGGACAGCCAGACCCGGGACTGTTTCCCGCGGATCAAGCCCGGCACCACCACGACGGAGTGGTTCAACAAGTACCTGGTCAGCCAGGTCGAGGTGACCGACCGGTACGGAGCGCCGTCGATGACCACCTCGTACACCTACCTCGGTGGGGCGGCGTGGCATTCCGATGACGACCCGGTCGCGCCCGTCGCCGAGCAGTCGTGGGGTGACTACCGCGGTTATTCGAAGGTGATCGTGCACCGAGGCACCGATCCAGCGTCGTGGACCACGGATGAGTACACCTTCTTCCGCGGTATGCACG